>JBKJQK010000248.1:0-8100 GCA_046594095.1 Anaerolineae bacterium
GCAGCCGGGTGCGGATTGTGAGCATGTTGCCGGCGCGCGGAATTTGACGCTCGGCAAGCAGGCGGGCAACTTCTTTGATATCCAACGCCATCTTTGCCGATCCTACCCCATCGACGGCCAAGCGGCCCATCTTTGCCCCTTGACAAATCTGAGGAAATGATTAGATTCTGAGAGCGCTCTCAGGGGCTCGGATATGGACAAGCCCCCAACACACCCATCTGGCGGACGACCTTCGCACACGGGCAACACCCATGAATACCAACAACACGCCGACACCCCAGATTTTTGTCGGGGCCACACTGCTGGATCAAGCCACCCGTGTTCCCTGGGGCGAATATGTCTCATTGTTTGGAGACACGTTCTACAAGATCGGAAACTTCGACGCGCTCGAGCCTTTTTTCATGAGCATCGTCAGCAGTTCCAATCACTGGCTGTACATCTCCTCGTCAGGCGGGCTGTCCGCGGGCCGGGTCAGCGCGGAGCAGGCGCTCTTTCCGTATTACACCGTCGACAAACTGACCGAGAACAGCGAGAACACCGGGAACAAAGCGATTTTTCTCGTCACCCGGGAAGACCGAACGAGCCTGTGGGAGCCGTTTTCAGATCGCCACCGGGGCACCTACCGGATCGAACGCAACCTTTACAAGAACGTGGCCGGAACCACAGTTCTGTTTGAGGAGCGCAACCACAGCCTGGGACTGACATATCGCTACGCCTGGCGAACCAGCGAGCGATTCGGCTTCGCCAAGACGACCTGGCTGCAGAACCAGGCGGACTCGGCCTGCTGGATCGAGCTGCTGGATGGCCTTCAGAATATCCTGCCCGCGAATGTCCCCTCGAGCACCCAGAACACGTTGAGCGTGCTCCTGGATGCCTACAAGCGGAGCGAGCTCGATGTTGAAACCGGCCTGGGGATATTCGCCTTAAACGCAACCCTGACCGACCTGGCGGAGCCCAGCGAGTCGCTGCTGGCAACAACGGTCGCCCTGATCGGCTTGGAGCCCGTCCACACCTTGCTCTCTTCGGCCCAACTGGACGCGTTTCGGTCCGGGAGCGGGGTGGCCACCGAGACCGATATTCGCGGCCAGCGCGGGGCGTACTTCGCGCACGCGCATTTAGCGCTTACGCCCGGTGAAGGGCGAGGGTGGCACGTGGTGGCCGATGTCAGCCAGGACAGCGCCGCGATTGCCCGGCTCGCCGATGACCTGCGGGAGCTCGGGCCCGAGCTGCCTGAACGCCTCGAGCGCGACATCGCCTTGAATCGCGAAAACCTGGAGAAAACCGTCGCCAGCGCGGATGGGCTGCAACTTACCCGCACCATGCTCAGCTCCGCGCACCATTTTGCCAACGTCATGTTCAACGTGATGCGGGGCGGCGCATTTGCCGACGGATACCACGTTCGCAAAGGTGATTTCGAAGAGTTCGTGAGCGTTCGGAGTCGAGCCGTCATGGATGAACAGCAGCCGTTCTTCGCTCAACTTCCGCCCGAAACCGACATTTTCGAGCTCAATCGGCGGGCCGAGGCCAGCGGGTCGCCGGATCTTATCCGCCTGAGTTACGCCTACTTGCCGCTGACTTTCTCGCGAAGGCACGGCGACCCCAGCCGCCCATGGAATCGTTTCGCCATCAACATCAAGAAGGCCGACGGCACCCTGCGGCTGGACTACGAGGGCAACTGGCGCGACATTTTCCAAAATTGGGAAGCCCTGGCCTATTCGTATCCAGAATACATTGCGGGAATGATCCATTCCTTTTTGAGCGCCACGACCGCGGATGGCTACAACCCCTATCGCCTCACCCGCGCCGGTATGGATTGGGAGGCGCCGGAAGCGGGCAACCCGTGGGCAAATATCGGCTACTGGAGCGATCATCAGATCATCTATTTACAAAAACTGATGGAGGTCAGCGAAAAGGCGCATCCTGGCCAACTTAGGGCCAGCCTGGATAAACTGGCTTTCAGTTACGCCAATGTTCCGTATCGGATCAAGCCGTACGCAGAACTGCAAAACGATCCTTACAACACCATCCTGTTTGACCATGCGCTTGAACGGGAAATCGAGGCCAGGGCGAAGTCACACGGGACGGATGGAAAACTGGCCTATGGCCCGGACGGCCGCGTTCTACACCGCAGTCTGGCCGAAAAACTGCTCACCCTTCTACTCGCAAAGCTAGTCAATTTCGTGCCGGAGGGCGGCATCTGGATGAATACCCAGCGCCCTGAGTGGAATGACGCCAACAATGCGCTGGTGGGCAAGGGGCTATCCGTCGTGACCCTGGGCTATTTGCGCCGTCATATCTGCTTTTTCCGCGATCTGCTCGGCCCGGATGGGCCTTCCACCCTGCGTGTCGGCCAGGACGTGGCGCGCCTGTTCCGGCGAATCGCGGAAATCCTGGCACAGCACCGGCCCAGTTTGGCGGCGTCATTCACAGACGAGGCCCGCCGGGCGATGATGGATGCGCTCGGACAGGCCGGCAGCGACTACCGCTGGGGGGTTTACGAACGCGGGTTAACGGCCGAGCTCGCAGCCGTTCCAAGCGCGGACCTGGCGGCCTTCCTGGATCTTGCCGGTCGATACGTCGAGCATTCACTGCGCGCCAACCGGCGCGTGGATGGCCTGTATCACGCCTACAACACGCTTAGCCTGGCCGGAAAGACCGCGTCTGTCGGCCATCTCCACGAAATGCTCGAGGGCCAGGTCTCCATACTCTCCTCCGGGCTCCTGACCGGCGACGAGTCGCTGCAATTGCTCGAAAGCCTGCGCCACGGCCCGCTGTACCGGCCGGATCAACACACCTATACCCTGTATCCTGACAAGAACTTGCCGGGATTCCAGCAGAAGAACACGATTGCCGAAAGCCAGGTCCGCCATTTGCGATTGATTGCCGCGTTGACGGACGCCAACGATGCCCGGCTGATCACCCGCGACGTCCACGGCGCCTACCACTTCGCAAGTCACCTCCGAAATGCGCAGGAGTTGACCCGGGTGTTGGATAGCCTCGCGCGCCAACCCGAGTATTCGGGTCTGGTGGCGGGCGAGTCCGAACCGATCAAGGCCCTGTATGAGTCCGTTTTTCATCACACCGAGTTCACCGGCCGATCGGGCACGTTCTTCGCCTACGAAGGGCTGGGCAGCGTGTACTGGCATATGGTCTCAAAACTTCTGCTCGCCGTTCAGGAGACCATTTTCCGTTGTCGGAATGAACGATCAGTACCCGGACTCATCGCCCGCTATCAGGACATCCGAGCCGGGCTGGGCTCAAACAAGAGCCCGGCCGTCTACGGCGCTTTCCCAACAGACCCGTACTCGCATTCTCCGAAGGGCCAGGGCGCCAAGCAGCCCGGGATGACAGGGATGGTCAAGGAAGAAATATTGACCCGCCTTGCGGAGCTGGGGTTGGCCATCCGCGAAGGCCGGCTGGTCTTCGAGTTTGACCTGCTCGACCGGAATGAAATGCTGGTCCATCCCAAACCGTTCCGGTATTGGGGCGTCGACGGGCAACACAAGACGTTCGAGGTGCCTGCCCGGGCGCTGGCCTATTCGTTCTGCCAGGTGCCGATCGTGCTACGGATGGGTGACACGCCCGCCATCGAGGCGCACCTGCGTGTCGGCGGGACCCGCCGAATCGCCGGGCACGTCCTGGACGCACCGACAAGCGCAAGCATCTTCCGCCGCGAGGGCGCCATTGAGCGCCTTGAGGTGACGGTGCCGCCATCTTGAAAGGGTGTCAATAGTTATGGAAAGTTGTGCCTATGTTCAGGTATGAAAATACGCCGAAGTATTCAACATTCATGCAAGTAAACCGGTTTCGGCCTCTTGACAAAGCCTGAGAAATTGATTAGATTCTGAGAGCGCTCTCTGAGAACGCTCTCAGAACGTGGGCGCGGATGCAAAACCTGGATTTACGCAATGGCCCAGACGCTAGAGCAGATCGCCGAAATAGCCGGGGTGTCACGCGCGACGGTGTCGCGGGTGATTAACGACGCGCCCTATATTCGGCACGAAGTGCGCCAGCGCGTTCTGCGGGTCATCGCCGAAAACAACTACCACCCGAATAGCGTCGCACGCTCCCTCGCCCGCCGCCGCTCGAATGCCATCGGCTTGCTTATCCCCGAACCCGTGGGGCGCCTGTTCAACGATGCCTATTTCCCACCGCTGGCCGAGGGTGTCGCTGAGGCGTGTCACGATCTCGACCTGTATATGGCCCTGCTGACGGTCAACGAGCCGGTTGACGCGGAGGCGCGCGGGAGGCTATACAAGCGCATCTTCACCAGCGGCTACCAGGATGGGTTGATCATGGCGTCCTCGCCCCGGAGTGACGTGGTCACTCAGATGATGGTCGAGTACGGGGTCACATTCGTGCTGGCCGGCCGTCAGCTCGACTACCCGGACCTGCCCTGCGTCGATGTCGACAACGTCGGCGGCGCGGGCATCGCGGTCGACTTCCTCGTATCGCTCGGACATCGGCGGATCGGGACGATTGCGGGGCCCGCGAATATGTCGGCCGGAGTTGATCGCCTCGATGGTTTTCGAGACGCAATGGCCCGCAACGGTCTGTCGGTGGATCCGCGCCTGGTGGTTGACGGCGACTTCACCGAGCATAGCGGCTACACCTCCGCGCTGGCGCTGGCGCCCGCGGAGCCGACGGCTCTCTTCGTGGCCAGTGACATGATGGCCCGCGGGGCGATCCGGGCCTTTCATCAGTTCGGTCTTCGGGTCCCCGAGGACGTCTCGATCGTCAGCTTTGATGGTTTTTCGCTGGCGGTGGACACGCACCCGGCCCTCACCACAATCACCCAACCAGTGATGGAGTGCGGGCGGCGCGCCGTCGCCATGCTGAAAGAGTTGATTGATGCGCAACTGCCGCGGGGAAGCGCGAGCGCGCCCGAAGGCGAAACCGGCATTCGGCCGATCATTCTGCCCGTCACGCTCACCATCCGCGGTTCCACGCGTCGTCTCGAATCCAAAGAAATGGGAGGTGATTTTACAAACTGAGTTTCAATCGATTCACACCCTGAGCACGATGCGGCGCAGAAGTCGGCGCCGCGCCTCAAAACCGATCGCTAGAGAAGAGGTAAAACTACCCATGAAAAACAAACTGTTTCGCATCTCCGCGCTCCTGGCAGCGACAGGCATGGTCCTGGCGGCTTGCGGCGCCAGCACGCCACCCACCCCGGTCACCATCATCAAAGAAGTGATCAAGGAAGTACCCAAGGAAGTCCAGGTCGTCGTCACGAAAGAGACCGTCAAAGAAGTCATCAAGGAAGTCGTCAAGCCCGTGGCCGACCGGACGACCGTGAAGTGGTACTGCTGTCTGGGCACTGGCGACAGCAAGGACCAGCAGGTTATCGAGAAGGCCTGGGTTGACCAGTACAACAAGTCGCAGGACAAGTACAACCTGGTCATCGAGATCGTCGCCAACGCCCAGGCGCAGGCGAACCTCAAGGCTCAGCTCGCCGCTGGCCAGATTCCCGATATCGTCGGACCCGTCGGCAAGGCCGGCCGGGCCGCCTTCCGCGGATCGCTGCTCGATGTGACCCCGCTCATCAAGAAGTACAACATCGATCTGAGCAAGTTCGACGCGAACCTGCTCAACTTCGTCAAGGACGACAACCTTCAGGTCGGTCTGCCCTACGCGCTGTTCCCCGCGGTGACGTACTACAACAAAGATATCTTCGACGAGGCCAAGATGGCCTATCCGCCCGAGAAGTTCGGCCAGAAGTACAAGATGCCGGACGGGACCGAGCGCGATTGGGATGTGGACACGATCCTGGCCGTGGCCGCCAAACTGACCGTCGACAAGAACGGGAAGGACTCGACCCAGGCCGGTTTTGACCCCAAGAGCACCCGGACATGGGGCTTCGACCAGCAGTGGGCGAGCGCCCGCAGCGAGTTGACCCTGTGCGGCGCCGGCGACGTGTATCAGGGCGAGGGCAAGCCCGCCAAGGTGCCCGAGAACTGGGCGGACTGCGCGCAGAAGATCTACGACGCGATGTGGAAGCAGGGCTCGTACGCCAACGGGGCCGCCCGCGGCAGCGAACTGCTCGCCAACCCGAATGAGTTTGCCTCCGGCAACACCGCCATGACCTATGTCATGAGCTGGTATCTGTGCTGCATCGAAGGTGGGAAGCTCAAGCCGAACCGGGTGGGCTTCGGAATTGCCCCGAGCTACAAGGGCAAGATCACCGCCAAGATCGACGGTGACACCTTTTCAATCATGAAGGACAGCAAGGTGGCCGACGCCGCCTTCAATGTCATGATGGACATGCAGAAGTCGAAGGAACTGGAGAAGCTCTACAACGGTCTGCCCAGCGCCGACGCCGAGCGCCAGACCTTCTTCAAGGTCAAGCAGGACCAGTTCAAGATGAAGGCCGGTGACGTGAACTGGCAGGTCTTCCTGGATGCCATTCCGTATGCCAACGTTCCGCACCACGAGACGTGGCTGCCGAATTACGTCAAGTCGGAAGCCCGGTTGAATGAGTTCCGCGACCTGATGCGGAGCAAGGCCGGCCTGGACATTAAGGCCGAAGTCACAAAGCTCGAGACGGATCTGACCAAGATCTTCGCCGAGAAGTAGATCGTGGATGCTGTGCGGTAGCGATACCGCGCGTGTTCGGGGGCGGGTGAAAACCCGCCCCTGCCTTACCAAACCATGGCCATTTCCACGCGTACTCCAAATCGCGGGTCCGGGGTTTCCATCGCCCGGGTCATAAGCGACTTTCGCGCCTCGATCCCAAAATCCAGGATCCAGCGGATCGAAATGTGGTGGGGGATCGCCTTCCTCAGCCCCTGGCTGGTCGGGCTGGCCACCTTGTGGCTTTTGCCCATGGCTGTTTCGCTCTATTACTCTTTTACCGACTACAACCCGGTGACGCCCGACGTCATCAACGGAGTCGGCCTGGCGAACTATATCAAGGTCTTTACGGACCAGGAGGCGATGTGGTCGGCGGGCGTGACTTTGCGGTATGCCTTGATCGCGGTCCCGTTTGGCGTCTTTGTGCCGCTCCTTATCGCGATTCTGGTGAACAACAAGGGCCTAAAAGGCAAGACCGGCTTTCGCATGTTGTTCTATATGCCCTCGATCGTCCCCGCGGTCGCGTCGACGGTCATCTTCTTGCGCGTTTTTAACACCGATTTCGGGTGGGTGAACCGCTTGCTGGGGTCAATCGGCATCACCGGCCCGGGCTGGTTCTTTGAACCCGGCTGGATTCCGATCACCCTGACCCTGCTGAGCATGTGGTACATCGGCGGCGGGATGATTGCCTATATGGCTGCGCTGCAGAACGTGCCGACCGAGCTGTATGAAGCCGCCAAGGTCGACGGCGCCAACGCGCTCTCACGCTTCTTCAATATCACCATGCCGATGATCTCGGGGGTCATCTTCTTCCAGATCATTTTCGGCGTTATCGGCGCCATGCAGTACTTCGGCAACGCCCTGCTGATTGGCGGCACCAACGGAAACCCCGACCGCCTAACGCTTTTCTACAACGTGTTTCTTTATCGTGAGGGCTGGATCTTCAATAAGATGGGCTACGCCTCGGCGATGGCCTGGGTGCTCTTTGCATTCGCCTCGATCATAACGATCGTCTTGTTCGCGACCCAGAAGAAGTGGGTGTTCTATGCAACGGGGGACTAAGCCATGGCCACAAATGCCCTAAAGCCTTCTAACGAGATTTCTCCGGGGAGCAATTCGCCCCTGGCGCGCCAGTTGCGCGGGATGACAGGTTCGGGTCTCCTCCTTCTGCTGGCCGCCGTCGTCGTGTCGATATTCCTCCTGCCCATGGTCTACATGGCGACCATCGCATTCCGGGACGACAAAAAGATGTCCGAGGGCGAGGCGCCCTGGTATCCCGCTCAAGCCGCGACCTTCACCTATCAGGGCGAGGACTACCCGATCTACATGGTCCCGGACGCCAGCGGCAAGACCCGCCCATTGGCGATCATCAAACGGAGTCGTGTCGACGCCGATTTTGTCGATCCCACGAACCCGGGCGCAGGCCTGATCAATTGGCAGGGCGCCTGGCGCACGCTGGACCGGCCGTGGACGCCCTATTTCAGCGCGGACAACTTCACCGAGACCTGGCGCTCGGTGGACTACCCG
>JBKJQK010000319.1:0-3892 GCA_046594095.1 Anaerolineae bacterium
GCGCGGATCGGTTAGGCAGCGCCTGTCCTTCAACCGCGGGCGGCGAGGTTCGCCCAGGTCGGGCTTTCCCAGTTCGTCGCACTCCGCTCGGGATGCTTGCCCGGGCTTTCATCCGCGGCGGGCCCGCGGATAGCGCCCTCAGCCCTCAGCGACCCCGATATTCGCGGTGCTATACTCTTCTGGCGGACGCAGCCGATAGAGTCCTATTATTGTGTAGCGGGTCGTTCGCTGTATTCGGCCGGACGACCGATTTGAAAGGTGGTGTCCTTCGGTGGTTATGGATCAAGTGCGGTTTTCCAACGCTGCGCTGGTGGATGACTTTCTCGCAGTCTTGTTGGCGGCTGCAGCCGGTCTGGCGGTGTTCATGCTGGCCTATGCGCTCGCGGCGCCGTCACGAGGTAAGCCGCGCGCAGGGGGCCGTGTGAAGCTGCAGGGACCGTCAATTCGGCAGATTGCAAGCTGGCTGGATGAACAGCAGATGGGCGTGTCGGCCGATGTGTATATTCGGCAGAGCCTCGTCCTCGGCATTCCACTCGGCTTGGGTCTGTTCTTTCTCGTCGGGTCGGTGTTGCTGGGATTTGCGGCGGTGGCGGCCGGTTTTGTCATCGTGGGCACCCGGCTGGAACAGGCCCGCGACAAGCGGCAGGTCCAATACACCAAGCAGCTGGCCAGCGCATGCGACACCATTCGCACCGCCTATGGCGTCAACCCATCGCTGAAGCGAGCGCTCGAGGCAGTCGCCCAGTATGGCCAAACGCCGATTCGCGACGATTTTCATGAGATTCTGGTGGCCGCCAGCCAGGAGCGCTTTGTGGAAGGTCTGCAGGCTGTTGCGGAAAGGCGGCGCTCGATCGTATTTGACACGGTGGCGACCGCGCTTGTGCGCGCCAGCGAAGCCAGCGGCGAGGTCAATGACATGCTGGTGCGCCTCGCGGTCTCCACCCGCCAGAATGTCGATGCGTATGAGGAGGCGGTTGCGAGCCAAATCAACGCCAGATCTAGCATCCAGTGGGGGACGTTTGGCCCCTGGATCATTTTCGGCGTATTCCGACTCCTGACAATCCTCATGTCTCTGTCAGCCACCACGAGCACGTTCACGATGAACAGCGGTTTCTTCGGGACACTCGGCGGAAATATCCTGGCGATGATAGCCTTTTCCATCACGTTGTACACGTATCGCTATTCGATGCGCGTGGCCCAGCGCGGGCTGGTGGTGCGCCGGCTCGCAGTCGTCGAAATGCGCGTTCCATCTGGCCAGCGGCCGCTGCCGGCGCAAACATCCTTAAACGCCCAATCGCAACCAGTGGCGGCTCGGTGAAACGATAACATCATGTTCGAACTGCTATTGATCCTCACCGCCGTGGCCGTGTTTCTACTGGTTGTGGGCCTGACCATGCCTGGGCGGGGCATGAAGCGCGATATCGACCTGTCGGCATCACCGAACCGGCAATTGCGAGCGCGCAGCATCGGCAACTCCAAGGTCATGAGCGGCGTGGCCCGCGCCGGGATGCGGCGCGCCCAGCAAGGCAGCGCCCAGAACGAGCGTTTTCTGCGTCAGCTCAAACAGGCGAACTGGCTGTGGGCGGCCGGCGAGCCGACCATGCCAAATCGGCGCGCCCCATTTTGGAATCTGGAGACGCTGTGGAGTGAGAAGTTGTTTGGCGGTATCGTTTATGGCGCGTTCGCGGCCGTGATGGTGCTTGGGCTTGGGATCCTGTTGGCGGTAACCGTCCGCACGCCCATGATCCCGTTCATCCTTGGCGCGGTTGCGCTCGGTGGCGGCGTTGGCGTATCGACCTATGGCTCGCCTGATCAGAAACTGCGCGAGGCCGCGATGAACCGGCAACGCGAGATTTCACTGGAGATGGGATATCGCATCCCCGAGTTACGCTCCGATGTCCTCGCCGGCAATACGATCCAGCGCGCCATCCGCAACATGGGCCGGCGTCCGGGCGGACCGTTTGTTGAGGAACTGCGCCGGGCGGTGGAAATACTCGACATCACAAAGGATGACGTGGCGGCGATGGATCAACTCATCGAGCGCAGCGAGGGCAACGAATTGATCATCGAGTTCGCAAACAATCTCAAGCTTGTTTCACGGCAGGGAGGTCAGATAAGCCCCGTCCTGGACGTGCTGGCCGATGTCGCGCAGCAGCGGCTTAAGCTCCAGATTCAGTCCCAGGCGCGCCGGAATGTGCAGGAAATGACCCGTCCGATCGGATTGAGCAGCATGATCATCACCACGATGCTGATCATCGTGCCTGCGATTGTGGGAGTGCTTACGAGCCTGAGCCGGTGATGCCAGGTTCCACGAGAAAGTCAGTTTTTGATGATTCCTCCGATTCTATTGCCCATCTGTTGTTGGCTCCAGATAGTGTGGGAGGTCAATTTAATGTGCGAACTTTTTGAGGGAAAAGCAATGAAGAACAATTTTGGGAACCTGTCAGCGGTTATTTGGCTTGCGGCCATGGAGGCGAAGCGCGATCCTGTCGCGTTTCTGCGCCGGCTGGAGCGCGGTGACGCGGACAGCTCGGGTTCAACGCTGCGCACAGTTGGCATCGTTGCATTGGTTATCGCCGTGATTGGCGTCCTGGGCGCGGCGGTTTATTCGGCCGCTGCCGCCGTTTCCGGGAAGATCGGGACGGGCTTCACTTTCGGGCCATAATTGTGCCGAACGTACTCAGCCGGGGCAAGTCGCAAACGCTTGCGCCGGCTGAACACGTTGGATCGGACCACCAATTCACGGGCATCGGGGCGCGCACTTCGCGATCACCCATGCGTAATCTGTTGCGCCGGGCCGAACACGGAAGCGCCGAAGGCGGGACCTTCGGCGATATCGCGTTCATACCCTTGCTCACCGGATTGCTGATGGTCGGGGTGTTTTTCGCCCTGTTGGGTTTCTGGCGCGTCGGCGCGAGCTTTGCCACGCAGCGCAGCGCGGAAACGGGTGCCGTTGCCTCAGGTCAGGGCGGCGCTTCGCTGGCGTCCTACTGGTCGTGGTGGGGCGGCGCCAATCCCACCGGCGGCGGTTTTGTCGTGACGCCGCGGGACCGCTCGGTTAGGTCCAACGTTTCAACATCGTTTACCTTTGACTATCTGGGCTTCGGCCCGTGGACGCTTCCAATCAATGGTCAGACCCAAAGCCGCCTGGAACGATTCTATCCGGGCGCGCCCATCTGCGTCGGCCAGATCTGCGGTGAATAGATGCGCCTGGCCGCGCCCGGCCGTCCGGTTTTGGGCTCGGATGTATCGCGCGCTTGAGCGTGGCGAAGATCAGGGTTTCGAATTCACCGCGGTCATCATTCCGATCATGATGATGATCGTCCTCATCGGTTTCTCCACTGTCGTGCGGGCATCCCAGATGCCGGCCTGGAGCGCCGCAGGCGAATGCGCCCGAATGGCCGTCGCGACTGTAAATCCATCCATCGGGGCGGCTCAGGCGCGGCGGGCCGCAGTCCAATCCCTCAACGGGAACACGATACGCGCCATGAACCCGCAAATCATCGTTACCGGTAATTGGGCGCCGGGCTCGACAGTGACCTGTTCGGTGTCATACGATATCGACGTCTCGGGCATGTTGGGGATTGGCGGTTTTGTGGGCGGAAGGATCCCGGTCTCCGCGCAAGTCTCATTGAGGGTTGATCCATATAAGTCGCGCTGGCAATGATCGGGGCGCGGGGCCAGAAGGTTTGGCTTTGGACTTGGAATTGCTTACGAATTGAGAGGGGCATTCGTGAAATTGAGAACAGGTGCATCGTCCGCGGACCGTGCGCAGCCTCGAGCTGAGCGTGGCTACACGGTCACGTTCCAGGCCACATACTATGTGTTCCTGCTTTTCATGTTCGCCGGTTTGATTTACGATTTCGGCGGTCTCGGCCTCGCCGTGTCCATC
>JBKJQK010000349.1:0-12397 GCA_046594095.1 Anaerolineae bacterium
GTTCAGACCGAACGGGCTGCGCGGATCGCGGCGATCCCCCCGATCACGATCCCAATCACACCCAACGGTAACGACTCGCCACCCGTTGGCGCGCCAAGCAGGGTCAACCCAGGCAGCAGAATGAACAAGAGGGCAAACCATTTCTCGGCCAATTCGTTGCGCCAGATCGATATTCCGACCACGAGTGAACCCGCCATCATCAGCAGCGTCCCGAGCCCGTCGCTGATCGTCAGCGTGTCCCAGGCCGATTGAATCAGGGCTGCGGTCGGAGGGGGCAAAACCCAGTACTGGATGACCCGGCTGGTGACCATCAGGGCGAAACCCGCCAGTATGCTGGCGGTGCCGGCCGCGGCGAAGCGACCAACCTTGCCCCGCAACGGCGCAAGCGCGGCAAAGAACCCGAGCCCGATCAAGGCAATCAGTAGCGGTGTCAAACGCCCAAAGGCCACGTAGGCGTCGAAGTTGGGCGTCCCCGGCAAGCCGAATAAGGGCGCGCCGACGGTGTACTGTCGCAGCCATATCGCGGAGCCGATCACCCCGGCCGCGCCCAGCGCCCGGTTCACGCAGGCGCTCCCGTCATCTGAGCGGGCGAAGGCGCACTTTCGGACGACTCGGCCCCATTTGACCCGACTGAAGACGCGCGCGCCGGCCGTATGGCCGCGGGCGGGAGCGCCGCCAGCAGTCCGGCCGTGACCCGCGCGATATCGTCGACCGCTCGCTCAAAGGCGGCCTGATTGGCCCGCGATGGGGCGCGAAAGCCACTGATCTTTCGAACATACTGCAAGGCGGCCGCCTGCATTTCGGCTTCGCTGGCGGCCACACCCGCCATCCTGAGAGTCTTGATACTTCGGCACATGGATATCCTTTGCCCGCGAGTTGGCCGGGCGAGGGGCCAAGTGTAGCTGTTGCTGCGCGGAATCACTCCGCCGAGGAAGATACCGATCGCAGATGGCCCTGCGTCAAAAAAGGGGCCCCAAGGGTCTTGAAGACCCTTGAGGCCCCTTCCCGGCTCCTAGCCGATGCCGTGATCCGGAAACTGTCAGGAGACTAGAACGCGAAGTGAGTGGCCTGGCTGGCGACGACGATCCACGCGATCAACGCCGCGGTTAGGAATGCGCCGACATAAACCCGCCCGGTCAAGCGGCCCGCGACGGTCCCAATCAACGCCGCGATCGCCATCAGCGGGATGAACTGGTAGGCGATGATCGTCCACAGCGCTTCGTTCGGATTCGCCGGCAGTCCGCCCGCGAAGAACGGCACGTACTGGGTCAGGAGCAGGACCACATAGCCAGTCAGGTTCAGGGCCAGGTTGATGCCAAGCTCGGACCAGAAGTTCAACTTGTCGCGCCGAAGCAGCCCAAACACGACCGTCGATGCGACCAGGAAGTAGCCGGCCAGTAGGACGAAGTACGGAATCGCCATCTGGAACTGGAGCGAACTCATCGGCTTGATCGCAAACACCCAGAAACGATAGTCCGTCTTAAACAGCGCATCAGAGATGAGTAGGGTGAGGTAGCCGACAAACGCAATCGCCAGGGCGAGCAGCAGCGACTTGCCAATCCGGCCCAGACTCAGTTTGCCATCCCAGGTCAGCCCGTAGTTCTCAGCGGTCGCGTCCTGCTTTTTGTTCAACAGGAAGTGCCAGGCAAGGAAGATGACGACGAAGATCAGCCCGATCAACGTCGTCCACACCACGACGGCGGTCGTGATGTTCTGGGGGAAGAGCGCAGTTGCCGCCCAGCGCCAGGTGGTCGGGAACTGCTTGAAAGTAAACAAGGTCGAAGCCGGCAGGCCAATGAAGATCAGCGCGGCGACCCACCACAGAACTCCTTTCGCGGGCTTGGCCGGGGCGGCCTGGCCATTCAGCTCGGCGAAGAATGGCAGCTTGAGCAGGAGCACACCGGCCGGGTAAAAGAGCAGGATCATTCCAATCGCGGCGATCAGGGTCCCGATCTCCTTCCACAGCCACCACTGGTCTGTCACGGGCCGGGGCGTTCCGCCGTCGAGAGTCTTTTGGAACCAATCAATGGCGTAGCCAATGGCCTCATTTGAGATGTGATCGCCCGGGTGCGAAACGGCAGGCTGATACAGCACCCGCGCCGTGCCATCCGGGATGCTGCCGTAGACTTGTCCGATCTTGATGTCGTCGGGGGTGTTGAAGAGCAGTTTCATCTTCGGCCCCTTGCTGACATCGCTGGCCAGGGGGGTCAGCCACATGAGCTGCGAGAACTCATCGAACTGCGAATACACTACCGCAAGGTTGCGCGGGAACGTGGCCGTCCCCGTCACGACGCCGGCTGTCCCAGTGGACGAGCCTTCCATCACCATCGACTTGTAATCGGTTAACGCGAGCTGGGCTGCCACGCCGACCGTCCACCCGCCCATCGAGTGCCCTTCGAGGCCGATGTTCTTCACGTCTACCATGTCGAGCGAGCGGAGATACTTCAGGCCGTCCGGACCGCCATAGCCATTCGCGAAGGCGGGCCCGTCGGAATAGCCATGGCCGGTCTGGTCCAGAGCTAGCACGACATAGCCACGGCGCGAAAACTCGATCGCAAATCCGTCCTGAGTCTCACGGCTGTTAATGTAACCGTGCACGGCGAGGATTCCAGGCGCGGGGGTCTTGGCCGTCGCGTTTTTCGGGATGTACAGCAGAGCGCTCATCATCTTGCCGCCGCTTCCCATGAATCGGACATCCTTGATCGTAATGTTCCCGCCATCGGTCTGGATATACCAGGCAAGCAGACCCCCCAGTCCAATCAACAATAGCGAGACAGCCAGTATGCGCGTAACGGTTTTCATGATGATCTCCTTGGCCTGTGTGAATGACATGGCGGGGTGCGCGCCGGCCCAACAGCCCGGATAAACGACAAAGCGAAGCCCGGGCGCGGGCAACAATAGACCGACGGCGCGCAATAAGAAATACAGCCGCTCATGGTCGCAGACCTGACGCGATTCTATGCCCGGAACGGTCTTCTGTCAAATCGTTTTGGCGCATGTCAGCCGCAAGCGGGACAGCTCGCCGGATGCGCTGGCTGATATGCGAGTGGCTCGAGCCGAACTCCACAGTTTTCACGCCCAGTTTCACACCGCCCCGGCCGAAAGGGCAGGCATGACCCTGGCTGCCGCAGGCCAACTTCACGAAAGCATCCCGGGCGGAGCGCGGTGACACCACAACCCTCACCAGAACGATCCCAGCGCGCAGTCGAGGGACACGTTTTCGCTAACCGCTTGGGCGCGCCGCGCGGCATTCCGCACCCCCCGACTGCGGCCGGCGGAGTACACGCTGTCCCCAGCTAAAGTAAGCGCCGCCGGCCTCCGCTCGGGATGCTTGCTCCTTGCCTCGTCATTTGCGGGAGTACGTCTAGATGAAGATGATCTGCGCGCCGTCGGTCATGTCCATGAAGTCAGACGCGGTGACGATGTCGATGACGCCGTCGACGAAGTCCTCTTTCTTCAGGCCCATCATGTCGACCGACATCTTGCAGGCATACAGCTTCGCGCCGCCATCGACCAGCATCTGCATGTACTCGCTGACTGGAGGCACGTGGATCTTGGCCATCTTGCTCTTCATCAGGGCTGTGGCGACAGCCGTCATGCCGGGGAAGGTCCCCATCCACTGCGGAATCCCGAGATTGCCGGTGTTGATGCCCATCATCGACATCTTCATGCTGGTGTTGCCCACCGCCGCGACCTCAAGATGATCCTGGCGCAGTTTGGTGATCATATCCATCCCCCAGAACGTGAAGAAAATGGTCACGTCGATGCCGTTTCCGAGGGCCGCCCAGCCCAGGACGAGCGCGGGATAGGCCAAGTCCAGATTGCCCTTCGAGCAGATAAAGGCGACTTTGCGATTCTCAGTTGTCATTTCAGTTTCTCCTGTAGAGACAGCGCGAAAGCGCGCTGATTCAGTGTTCGCGACGGGCAGGCTAGACGCAGCCCACGGGCTTGCCCAGGCCGGCGATGCGGGCAACCTTCTTGGCCGGCCCCTTGGGGAACAATGCAAAGAGGTCCTTGGTCGTCGTGGCGGCGCCAACGGTGATTCGGCGAAGGGTCGGGGACTTCCCGCCGGCGCCGGCATCCTGGCGGCTGAACTCGATGATCTTCCAGTGCGCGGGCGTCAATTCGGCGAGGCCCTCCTCTCGGGCGATCTCAACCGCGATCTCCTTCGTCCATTCGGAGGGATTCGTCATGAATCCCTCTTCGTTCACCGTGACGGTCTTGCCTGCAATCTGTCGTGTAGCCATTTGTGAATCCTCCTGAATTGCGGGCGCACTTAGGGCGCCCGTGGTTTACTTTTTCTCGGCCGGAGCAGCGCCGATATTGCCGAGCGCCTTCATCGCAATCGCCAGTCCGCGGCGCGTTTTGGGATCGCGGAACTGACCAATCAGCGCGCCATAGCCGATGTCAACCGGCGCGTCGGCGTCCTTTCCGACTGCCTCGACCGTGTTACGAACGAAGCCCATAATCTCGGGCTGGGTCATGTCCTTGACCGTGCGCAGGATCAGGACGATGTTGTCGCCAAGCTTGTCGACCTCCTCGGCGGTGAAGGAAGTAACGATGTTGTCCATGATCCGGGCGCCGCCGCGCGCAAACCCAAAGTAGCCCTTGGTCTCGAGGCGGTCCAGGGCGACGACCACCCGATTAAAGACATCCTTGCTGAGCGGGCCGGCCGCATCGAGCATGTCCGCCGCGCCGTTCATCTGGTCCAGCAGCCACTCAAAGCGAGGCGCCTGGCGGGCGAACTTCTTGACCAGCCGGATCAGATCCGGCAAATCAACAAAGTCCTCAACCTCCTGCAGGTGGGCCGAGGCGCGCTCGATCACCGTCGTCGCGATCGGCATGACATCGCGCAACCGTTCCGACTGGTCCTGGCGAGCCCGCGCGGCTTCGGCCGCCTGTTCCGCCAGATACGCAACCTGGGCGGTGAGCGCATCCAGCTTGGCGTTGATTTCAGCGAGTGTTGGATCCATGACGCCTCCTAATGCTTCCACTTGCCGGCCAGGCTCATATGCGCGGGAAGCGGCAGCTCTTCGCCCTTCAATAGAATATTCCAGTACATCCAGCGGAACATGACCTTGCCCCAGTGATTGGCTTCAGATTCCTCGAGGAGGGTGAACGGGCCGATCCCGGGGAGCGGATAGCGCCCGGGCAAAGGCTCGGTGTCATAGTTGAAATCGATCAGAAGACCTTTGCCAAAGCCGGACTCGATAAAGCAGTTGGCGTGGCCGTCGAACAGCGACAGCATCTTGCCGCCCACAACGTAGCGCGCAAAGTTTTCAGCAAACCCCTCCACCGCGAAATGGGCCACCGAGCCGGCTTTTGAGGTCGGCAGCGCGGCGGCATCGCCCAGCGCAAAGATGTTGGGGTATTTGGTCGAAAGGAAGGTCTGTTTGTCGACCGGCACAAAGTTCAATTCGTCGCCCAGGCCCGCCTGGCCGACCACCTCCGCGCCCATATTGAGCGGAATGCTGACCAGCAGGTCATAGCCGATCTCACGCTCGTCATACGATACGATCTTTTTCGCGCCCGGGTCGGCGTGCTCGACCATGAATTCGGGCTCGACCTTGATGCCCTTCTCCTCCAACAGGCCGCCCAGCATCTTCGCCGCGCGCGGCTTGGTGAACGCGCCGGGCAGGGGCGTGGCATAGATCAACTCGACCTTATCGCGCATGCCGCGCTCATGGAAATACCAGTCGGCGAGCATCAGGAACTCCAACGGCGCGACCGGGCACTTGATCGGATTCTCGACCACGTTGACAACCAGGCGCCCGCCCTCCCACTTCTGGAAGGTTTCAGCCAGTTTGAGCGCTCCTTCGAGGGAGTAGAACGTGTGGATCGACCTGCCCCACTCGTCTTCCGCCAAACCCGCGGTCTGCTCGGGATGGATGTCCGCACCGGTGGCGATGATGAGAAAGTCGTAGCTTAAGACCTGCTTCTCGTCGAGGGTTACCTTCTGGGCCTCCGGATCGATCGCCGTAATCTTCGCCGTTATCAATTCGACGCCAGGCGGCATGAAGTCGCGCTTCGGCTTGACGACGTCCTTCTTGCCGTACATCTCAAATGGGATGAACAGAAAACCGGGTTGATAGTAGTGAACGGGGTTCTGGTCAACCAGGGTGATCGACCAGGTATCCCGATCCAGCAGGCGGGTCAGGCGATTGGCGATCATGGTGCCGGCGGTGCCAGCCCCGAGAACGAGAAGTTTCTTCATGAGGTGTGTCTCCCTTTATGCGAGCTAGAAAACGGTGAGCGACGCGATCCGCCGCATGCGCTCCGCGAGCGCAATGCGATCGTCCGCGAGATGCGAGAAGATATCGGCCACGCGCTGAACGGCGCGAAGGACCCTTTCCTGGGCCGGCCTGTCGAGCCGATAAACCGCCTCGGCGTTGGATTCGACGAAGAAGGGACTGAGCCCAAACAACTCAGCGATCGCAGCCAGTTTTTCATGGCTGGGTGGCCAGGCATCCGGGGCAATCCCGCCCACAACGACCATCCCTTTGAGCGCGCTGCCCACCCGAATCAACCCGCGCGCGCACAGCAGGCCCATCTCGTTGGGATACAGGCGCGGATCGATCGACGGACTTGCGGCGAGTTGGCGCCACACGACCGCGCATTTGTTAAGCGCATCGGGATCATTGAGCAGAGCCGCATGAAATCCACACGCGTTGCTGATATCGGTGATCGGGAGGCCCTGCATGTCGGTAGTCACGATCGTGATTCCCAACGCTTCGGCAAATGCATCCTGAATCAACTGCGCGGCTGCTATAGGCAGCAGCCCGCTCAGATCAACGGGAACGCCGCGCGGAACCGATGAATTTTCGGGCGACCCCTTCGCGCTCTGCGGTTCAGACGCCTCCTTGTCCGGCAAGGCAGGAGCCGAGCGGGCCACCAGCCAACGCTGGATGTCAGGTTGTTTGAAGCGCCACTGTTTGCCCACCCGGAACGCAGGCAGATGTCCGCTGTCAATCATCCGGTAGATCGTTGTGCGATCCACTTTCAGCAGGTCTTGCACCTGGAGGGTCGTCAGGAGGTCGGCCATTTTTCACACCCGCGACGCGAAAGAACGCGCCGATTGTGAAAAATTATACAAGCCGGCGCCCAAAACACACCGGCCACATGGCTAGCCAACTGGCCATTACTGCGCTAAATATGACTCCGGTAGCGCAATTTGATGCATCAAGCGCATCAAGCGCATCAAACGCAACAACCGCTAAGCTTCAGTGCGGCGCGCGGAGGGAGGCTGGTCAACGCGCACAGGCGCACCGGCTGAGTTCTGCTCCCAGTGCGCTATTCGCCGCGCCTGGGGCAGCGGAGTTGCACCGAACCAAAATGCAGCGCAGCGCTAAATAGCGCCATACCTATGCCCGGATCATGGTCAACACCATCTTGAAGGCCGCAACCGCCTCGACTGCGTGCGGGACGTTGGCGGGCAGCAGAATCACATCGCCGGGGGCCATGCGGTGGCGTACACCGCCCACGCTGATGTCGGCTGTTCCGTCCAACACATGCGCCAGCGCGTCATACGGCGCGGTGTGTTCACTCAGCACCTGGCCGGCGTCAAAGGCGAATAGGGTCACGTTGCCGGCCGGCCCGCTGACAAGCGCGCGGCTGACCACGCTGCCATCGGCATAGGCCGCCAGCTCGGTCATCTGCTTCGGTTCGCCCGGGGGGATTCGGTTTGGAGCCATGGGTGTCTAGCGCCTCAGATGGTTTTAGGGTCGATCCCAGCCGCTTTGAGCAGGTCGGCCACAAGAACGGGCTGACCCGTCTTGACCGAAGTCTCGGCGGCAATACCCACCACAACGGACCAAAATCCTTCAGCCACGGTCGCGGCCGTCGTCGGACGGCCCTCGATGCCATCAATAAACGCCATCCGCTCGACAAAGGTGCCGCCGTGATGGCCCGTCCGAGCCATGTACTCCGGATAGATCGGGTTCATGATCTTGGACGGTCGATCCTGCCCGCACATTACTTCCAGGTGCGAGTTCGGCCGTTTTGCGTCGATGAACTCCTCGTTTTCCCAGGCCTTCAAGCGGCCCTGATCTCCGCACAGGATCATCTCCTCATAAAACATCGGCGCGAACATGCACAAATTGAAGTTCGCCCGCACCCCGTTTTCATAGCCGACGTCGACAAATGCGTTGTCCAAAATATCCGACTTTTCTCCGTTGTACTCAAAGTCCTTGAAGTTCACCGCCTGGCTGCCCGTGGCGTAGACCCGTACGGGGCGAGACTGGGCAAACAGGTTAAACAGGTCGAAGTAATGGCAGCACTTCTCGACCAGGGTGCCGCCCGAGTACTTTGAGAACTTATTCCACTGCCCGACCTTGTCCAAAAATGGCATGCGGTGTTCGAGGATGGTGATGGTCTTGACCTCGCCGATCGACCGGCGCTCGAGGGCCTCGTGGGCGGCCTCAACATAGATCGGCTTGTAGCGGTATTGCAGTCCGACCTGAAGCACGGCCGCATACGTTTTGGCAATCTGGGTCATCGCGTAGGCGTCAGCCAGCGTCGTCGCCATCGGTTTCTCGAGCAGGATGTGTTTGCCGGACTTCACCGCCGCGCGCAGTACCTCGAGATGGGTGTAATTTGGGGTGGCGATGATCAGTCCGTCGACCGCCGGATCATTGCAGGCCTCTTCCAGGTTGGGATATGCGCGCAGAGCGTGCCCGGGCGCGAACTCGGCAAACAACGCCCGAGCGCGGTCGACGCTGCCTGGATTGGGGTCATACACGCCATTCACGGTTGCCCGGCCTTCGAGCATCGTGACGAGGATGTGCTCCTGGCCATTCACGCCCAGGCCGATCACGTTGAATCGATGCCGGGGGGGATCACTGGCAAAGATGTATTTGTCACGCTCTGGCAAGTAGCCGAAACGCGGGTTGGCCGCGAAGATGGGGTTTCCGAATTCTTTCCGCTTGGTCATGATGTTTTGATCATGCGCTCCGAGACGCCTGCGCCGGTTTCTGAGCAGCCCCGAAGCGCTTTCTGTGGAAGCCTCAGTGTACTCTCCCTCGGTCGCTGGACTTGCGCACGCAATGCCAGCGAATCTTCGTCGTCTACGATCCAGCGACACAGTAACGGCGGCCCGCCCATAAGCCCGCTCGCAACCCCGGCCCGACGACCTGATTCTGATCAGCCCGCCCTGAACGGCTGTCGCGCTCCAATCAGAACGCGTCTTCCACCGCGAATCCCCTGGACGACCAACGCGTCAAGTCCAGCCGCGGCAAAGAGCCAATACGGAGGCAACATTCCCATGAAGTAGCGCTGCCACGCGATGGGGATGGCAATGCCGACAAGAACGACAAAGGCGACCGTCCATATGACGATTGTCAAAAGCGCCACTGCCTCCCCGGAACGCCTGAGCGCTTTGCCGGTTGACGAAACAAGTCCCAGCACGCCGAGCAGGGCCATGATCGACGTGAGTGGCTGAAGCCGCGCCACCTGCGTGAGCGGATCGGCAAAATAGGCTTCAGCAAGCGGGCGAAGATGATCGAGGTATTTAGTGACGTCCCATACTCTTGGCGGGATCAAGAATGCGCCATTGATCCCCTTGATCACCCGCGCGCCAAAGTCAAGTCCGATATCCTTCTGCCCGCCCACCGCCGGGATGCCGGCCAGTTGAGCGTTCACCAGCGCCTCGCGCGTGCTGACCATGAGGCGCGCAACTTCGAAAGGCGAACGCCACATCACCGGATTCATGGCGAAGAACACGACAAAGGCGGCCCCGCCAAGAACGGCAAGATCGGCCGCATACCACGCGATTCGCTTCGGGGTGACTTGCCCTGCCGCAAAACTTGTCAGAAGGAGCACGAGCGCCGCCGCCGGAACGAGGATCACGTTGGTCTGCTTGGCCGCGGTCGCGATCCCGACGCAGGCGCCCGCTGCGGCCGCCGCGGCAAGCCGGGACCAGGTCCAGCCTCGGGAACGGTCTCGGTCAGCGCGGCGTGCGAGCCAACCTATCGCGAGAAGTCCCGCCAACAGACTGGTCACCATCGCCCCTTCGGCCATGGCGCGCCTGCCGTGCAAGAGTATCAACGGGTCGGCGATGTAAAACAAGGCGGCCAGGACTCCGGTCACTCGGTTGCCAAGATTGCGCCCAAGCAGGTAGATCAAACCAGCCCCGATGGCCGTCACCAGGGTAACCCCCAAGCGACCGGCCAGGAGAACGCCCGGTTTGGGCCAGGCGGCAACATTTGCATCCCAGCTCTCTTCCCAATTCCAATCGTCGGGCATCTCGGCCGGCGCATAGCCCCTGGCCATCCAGGCGAGGCCGATGAAGTATTTGGTCACCGGACCGTTTAGCAGGCGGAGAATGTCATCGTTTTCGGACCCAGCCGTGCGATACGCCAAGGCCGCCGGATTCATCTTGAACGTGACGATCTCGGCGTCTTTCCCCATCCGCAGCCAGGCGGATTCATCAGGATGATACGGGACGGCTTCGATCCCGCGCAAGAAAAAGAGTAGGGCGATCACGGAAATCCCAAATGCAATGAGCGCATCCAGCGCTCTCGGATGACCGCGTCCCGACAAAACAATCGCCATTGGAATAATCCTGTCTACGTTATGCTGGCGAGACAACTGCGCCATCGTGAACGACGGGTGTTTCACCCGAATGCGCGAACGAGGCAACGATAAGCAGGGCCAGGGTCGCCAGCCATGTGGCGGACAGGGCAACCTGTATGTCGATGCCGGCCGCGCCCCATGCCGGTAGCAGCGCATCCAGCGCAAAGAGCGCATACAGCGCGAACAGCGCCATCGCCACGGCGCGCAATATCGGACGCCCGGAATGGGTTCCCAGGTACGTGAGCGCCGCCAGCGGTATCACCATCGCCAGATCGTCATACGAACTGTGATAGGTCCATAGGCGGGCCACAATGGCCGCCACCGCCAGGAGGCAGGCTGGCAACAACCACAGCGCCATGCGCGCCAGAATCGGTTGCGGCCCGCTCAGACGGACGCCGATCCACGACAACCCCGCCAGCGCGGCCAGCGTCAAAGCCGCCCACGCGGCCCGGGCCACGGGAGGCGATGTCCAGCCCAGGACTGGCCACAGCACGGTGTAGGCCTCAGGCGGATACACGACATCGACGGAGAGCGCATAGACCGGTTCGCCGGAAAACCAGCCCTGGGTTTCACGCTGGCGGTGGCCGAGGTCGACGGCGTTCAAGGGAGCTTCAGGCAATGGGCCAGCCAGCAACGCGCCAAGCCCCTCGCGCAAGGCTCCGGCTGCGCTGAACAACAACACGACGATCGCACCGGCCCATGCAAGTTTGGTGACGAACCGCGAAACTCCCACGCCGGTAGCATAACCGATGCGGCCCGCCCAGGCGCGTCAGGCCTTCGTAAGGTCGCATTCAGCCGCCGGTCACCTTACTGGCTATCATCGTTACCATTCGGTTCTTTGTTCGATCGGAGGTCTGACAATGCAAGTTCAACACCAAATGCCCGCGGGCGCCACCGAGTCCGCCACCCTGGCCGGGGGTTGCTTCTGGTGCCTCGAAGCGGTTTACACCTTGCTCAAGGGCGTCAAGAGCGTGGTCTCGGGTTTCGCGGGAGGCCGGATTGACAACCCAAGTTACAAAGATGTCTGCGCCGGGACGACCGGCCACGCCGAGGTCGTGCAAGTCACGTTTGACCCGGCCGTGATCGCGTATCGCGACCTGCTCGACGTCTTCTTCATTACCCACGATCCCACCACGGTGAATCGACAGGGCGCGGACGTTGGGACTCAGTATCGGTCCGCGATCTTCTTTCATTCGCCCGAGCAAAAGCGAATTGCGCTGGAAGTCATGGCCGCCGTGACGGCGTCGGGACTCTGGCCGGCGCCGCTCGTGACCGAGCTCTCGCCACTCGACGCCTTCTATCCGGCCGAGGGCTATCACAAGGGTTACTACGCCAACAATTCCAGTCAGGGCTACTGTCGCGTGGTGATCGCGCCGAAGATTGCCAAAGCCCGCAAACTTCACCTCGCCAAGTTGCGGGCCTAGCGGAGGGCTACCAAACCATCTCGCCGCCGACAAAGGCGGCCGTGCGCGGATCAGCCGGTTCGCCAAAGAACCGGGCCACTGGCGCGACCTCGATGACCTCGCCCTCCAACATCAGGGCCACCCGGTCCGCGATGCGGCGGGCCTGGGCGAGGTTGTGGGTCACCCAGACGGTCGTCGTGCCGCTCCGGCGGCGATCCTCGAGGACGGCGGCTTCGATGAGCCTGACATTCGCGGGGTCGAGATTGGCCGTGGGCTCGTCAAGCAGCAACACCTCGGGTTCAATCGCGAGAGCGCGCGCGAGCGCCACCCGCTGCGCCTCGCCACTGGAAAGCGTCGCCGCCGACCCCGACGCGATTGCCAGCAAGCCCACCCGCTTCAACATCTCGTCCGATCGCGCGAGCGCG
>JBKJQK010000536.1:0-10623 GCA_046594095.1 Anaerolineae bacterium
AGATGCCGCGTAAAGTCGCGGTACTCCGCGTAGGCCGCGCTGCCCCGCAGTCGCGCGTAGTCCACCGTGCCCCACTCGAGATCGATGGCCGCAACCTGCATGGCCCGCATCCGTCGAAACGCCTCTGAAGCCAGAGCGCCGCCATTGTCGGCTCGGCTATCGCCGGGTTGACCGCCATTCAAAACGTCCACCCTTATCCCGTAATGCCTGTCAATCCAGCGATGCACCAGGTGCAGGCGGTTCGGTTTGACGGTCATCATATTCGAATGGGCTGCGCGCGGGCCTCCGCATTCTAGCGGCGCCGTTTGGGTCGAGATGGGCCGCCGACTCCGCAACGGTATTGCTCCAAGTATCCTACTGCGAAATGAGACTCCGCTGAAGGCGGCCTGGGTGTGATAATGCCGGCGCGCAACCGGTGATGCGCGCGATCATGAACCTCAACCGCTTGAAGTGGGGCGCCGCAATCCTTATCTGCGCCTTCCTGCTCATCTTCGAATTCCTGCGCCATTTTGTGTGGCCCGAACTGCTGCATCAGTTCCCGCTCTACGTCGCGTCGATCGTCCTCGTTTTCATCGCCATCATGGTCTTCAACCAGATGGTCTTTCGCCGGGTCGCCAGCGCGCAGCGCGAGCTGGCCGAGCGCACGCGCGATCTCAACTTGCTCGTCGGGAGTTCGGGAAACGCGATCATCACCATCGGACGCGATGGAAGGATCCTGTCCTGGAACCCGGCCGCCGAGGCGATTTATGGCTGGACAGCTAGCGAAGCCATTGGGAAGAACCTGCCGATGGTGCCGGAGGAGATGCGAGCCGAGGCGGGCGAGCTCATGGCGCGGATGATGGGCGGCGAAGTCCTGCGAAATTTCGAAACAGTCCGGATGCGCAAGGGTGGCGTGCGTATCCCCGTCATGCTCACCGGATCGCCTATGCGCCGGGAAACCGGCGAGATCACCAGCATCCTGGGCATTTCCACCGATCTGCGCGAGCGCAAGCGGATCGAACAGGAACTGCTCGCGCAACAACGGACCACCGCCGTCCTCCAGGAGCGCGAGCGCCTCGCCCGCGAGCTTCATGATGACATCGGCCAGGTTCTGGGTTACGTCAACACCCAAAGCCAGGCCATCAGCGCGCTGCTCGAGCGGGCCCAGCCTGAGGCGGCCGCCGGCCTGACCCGCCGCCTGGTCGAAGTCGCCCAGGAAGCGCATGTCAATGTGCGCAATTACATCCTCGGCTTGCAAACCTCGATTGACGTCGAAGGTGGACTGGCGCCGGCCTTACTCGCCTATGCCGGGCGGTTCGGGCGCAGCAACGGGCTCGCCATCGACGCGCGGGACGAGACGGACCCGGGCGTGATCGATCTCGCCCCGGCGACGGCTGCCCAGGTCATGCGGGTGTCTCAGGAAGCGCTGACCAACGTACGCAAGCATGCCATCGCCCGGACGATCACTCTGGCGGTTTCGACCGAAGGCGGCCGGCTGCGCATCCGGATCGAGGACGATGGCCAGGGTTTCGACACAGCGGCGTTTGCCCGCGAACAGGGCAATCACTTCGGCCAGCGCATCATGCAGGAGCGAATGGCCGAGGTCGGCGGCTCGGTCACGGTCGACTCGGCGCCCGGCGCCGGCACCCGGGTTGTCATCGAAGCGCCCCTGAGAGCAAAGGCATAATCATCGCCATGCGTGTGCTGTTGGCCGACGATCACGGCCTGTTCAAAGAGGGCCTGACCAATCTGCTCCGCGCCCGGGGCATCGAGGTGGTTGGCTCCGCTCGCGACGGCATCGAGGCGCTCGAGCTGGCCCGCGCCCTGCAGCCGGACGTCATCCTGATGGACATCAGCATGCCCCGCTGCAGCGGCATTGCGGCGACCAAGCTCATCCGCACCGAGCTCCCGGATATCAAGATCGTCATGCTGACGACGTCCGCGGCCGACGATGACCTATTTGACGCGATCAAGAGTGGCGCCTCGGGGTACCTGCTCAAGAGCCTGGACGCGGAGACGTTCTTCGGGCTTCTGTCTGGCGTGATGGACGGCGACGCCGCGCTTTCGCCTGAGCTGGCGGCCCGCATCTTGCGCGAGTTCTCGCGCGGAGCGGCGGTCCAGGCTGCTCAGTCGGCGCATGAAGGCGAGCAACTCTCAGAGCGGCAGATTCAAGTGCTTCAGAAAGTTGTCGAAGGTCTGACCTACAAGGCGATTGCCGACAGCCTGTTTATTACCGAGCGCACGGTGAAGTACCACATGCGTGAGATCTTGCAGAAGCTGCATCTGCGCAACCGCAGCCAGGCGATCGCTTACGCCCTGAGCAGCGGCCTGGTCCGCCCGCCCCGCAACGCGGAGTAGGCGCCATCGAGCACCGGCCCCTTCGACTGGCCTGGATTACCGGGCCGCTCAGGGACCGGTCCCCATCGGCAGACCGTTCGCGCTGCGCCTGTCCCAAAGGACAGTCCGGCGGGTGAACCGACTGCCCCAATTTTCGGCCGCGGACTGTATCCGGGGACATGGCGCGCGGGAGACGCGCTCCCTAGACTGATCTCGTCACCAGGTCAGATCAATGGAAAAAGGTTCGCTCGTCCTGCTATATGGCTCTTCCCTGCTCATGGCCGGGCTTGAGTCGACCTTGCGGGCGGCCGGACAACTAAGGGTCGCGCGAATCGATCGGGCGAACGGAGCCAACGAAGTGCAAGTTCGAACCCTCCAGCCAGACGCCATCATCTTCGACAGCCTTGAGCGCTACACCCACGACTGGCCGAATCTGGCCCAGTTGATCGGAGACAACCCGAACCTGGTCCTGATGGCCATGGACGCGTCAAGCGCAGGCTTCGTTGTCCTCTTCGGCGAGCGCCACCCTACCGGAAATCTGACCGATATCGTCAACGTTATTCAGGCCCATTCGTCGCCGCGTTGACGCGAGCGGGCCCTAAAGGAGATCCAAATCGGATACGAGGAGAAACCCATGAACACACAGCAAACGCATTTGTTCCGCATCGTCGCCGTCGCGGCAATGGCGTTGGCGACTTCCTGCCAGGCGCAGCCCGCGCCCACGGCCAAGCCAGCCGCGCCCACGGCCGCGCAGCCCGCGGCGCCGGCAGCCGCTGCACCCGTCGCGCCCGCCGCCCAGAAGGTCGTCCCGCCGCAAGTTGTTCAGCAGGCCAACCCGCCCGCCATCGCTTCGGTCCCGGGCGCCAACCCGCCCATGGTTGGCTTCAACCAGCCTGTCCCAGGCGTGAATCTCCTGGCCAAGACCTGGCCGGAGCGTCTCGGCATCATCGTCGGCGAACTGAAGCAGCCGGCCGGCAAGGCCCTCTTGACCCCGAAGGCCGGCGATCTGTATTTCTTCTCCAATGCCAGCACGACCTGGGGCGCCACAAACACCAAGAACGCCGTGTGGGTGATCGACGCCAAGACCAGGAAGACCGTGGCCGAAGTCTCCCCGCCCGACGGGGCCGGCTACAGCAGCCACGGCATCGCCGTGTCGGGCGACGGCAAGTACATCTACCTGCCCATGCTGGGCAAGGTTAACCACATTAAAGTGATGGATGGCCGGACGTTCGAAGTCGTCCAGACGATCACCACCCTCGGCCGCCAGCACCACCAGAAGCTCTGGCATGATCCGATCACCAACAAAGATCTGATCATTGGTGAAGACTTCGGTTGGAGCTTCACAGGCTCGGGCGTCTACGTCCTCGATCCGAGCCAGAACAACGCCGTCGTCGGCGGATTGAGCCGCGGCGACATCTCGGGCAACCCATATGTGACGACCCCGTCGCCAGACGGCAAGTTCATCATCGTGACCGTCCCGGCCGCCATGTCCGCCCTGCGCGACAAGATGGAAGGCACGTTGATGAAGATCGACCCGAAGAACTGGACGGTCCTCGGCGCGGTGCCGATGATTGATCCGATATGGGCCGAAGTCAGCCTGGACGGCAAGTTTGCCTACGTCACCAGCGGTGGCACCGCCAAACTCATCAAGGTTGACCTTGAAAAGATGGAAGAAGTGGGCGAAGTGATGACCGGGCCAGGCCCGTGGGGGGCCCGCATCTCGTATGACCAGAGCAAGCTCTACACTGCCGATAAGGGCGAGGGCCCGGGCTTTAACCAGCAGGGCCGCTCGAGCACCATCATCGATCTGCAGACCCTGGGCGTCATCGACATGCTCCCGATCGGCCTCACCACCGACCACGTGATCATGAGCCCGGACGGCAAGGAAATGTGGTTCACCTCGAATGCCGAGCACGGCATTTGGATCTACGACACGGTCACCGGCAAGATGGAAGTGATCAAGGATCCGGCCGACGGCGACGTTCACGGCGGCGTGTTCGTCCAGTACACCGACGATGGCAAGGGCGGCGTGAAGGGCGAAGTGGTCTCAGACTACAGCGGCCTGCACGGCTCAGCCCTGGCGGCCCAGATCAAGTATGTGTCCGAGCCCCAGATCAACATCGCCATCAACCGGACCGGCTTCACCCAGAAGAACCTGTCTGTGACGCCCGGCACCGACTACCGCCTGACGATCAAACACGTGGGCGGCACCAGCGCGGGCAACCTCACCTTCGAAAGCGCCGCGATGGGTATCGACAAGGTCACGCTGACACCCGGCGACGCCAAGGAACTTCGCTGGAAGGCCCCGGCAGCGGGCGACCTGGTCGCCAAGACCGGCGCGACGCCCAACGGCACCTTCACGGTGACGGTCAAGGCCGCCGCAGCGCCCTCGGCCGCTCCCACGGCCAACGCCAACATTCAGATCGTCAACCTTGAATCGCTGCACAACGAGTGGAACCTCAAGGAGCTCACGGTCAAGGCCGGCACAACGGTGCGCTTCAACATCAAGAACGGCGACGATGAGAAGCACAACATTGTCGGCATCGGCGAGGGCCTGAACCTGCTGAGCCCGGACATCGCCGGCGGCAAGTCGGGCAGCTACGAGTGGACGGCGCCCGCCACCCCGGTCACATTCAACAGCCTGTGCTCGTATCACCCGACCATGATCATCAAGATCATCGTCCAGTAACGACAGGTTCTACAACAGTTTGTGGAGCGCCCGCCGCGGCGGGCGCTCCACATCAGAGTTTCCGGCAACGGAATTAGATTGCGATCTCAGGAGTCAAGAAACGCCATGGCCCAGTTACACCCACTCAAACCACCGAACAGGACGCGCTCGAATTCCCTGATGAAGTGGGGGGTCGTGATGGCCTTGATCCTCGTGGCCGCGATCGTCGCCCTGGGCTGGCTGCCCATCGTCAAGACCGGCGGCCGCGAGTCGGCGACCGCCACGGCAGCGCTTCGCCAGACCCAGACCATCGATCTCACCAAGTCGCTGACCCGCAAGGGATACTCCAGCGAGGGCACGTCGGTGGAAGTCATCCTGACCTCGTATGATTTCTTCCGGGCCACCAACCGGTTGGCCGAGGCGGCAACGCTGGGCGCGGACAAATACCTGGTCTTCGTCGCGAATGAAACCGTTCACTACGGCGACCTGCCCCATCACTTCTCCCCCATCCTGCGCGTCGACACGAGTAACGTCCGGGTGGCCACCCGTTCCGAGGTCTTGAACGATTCGGTCCATCACCGCACAACGGTGCTGGTGTTCGAGGACCTTCCGCAGTCGATCCTGAACGACCCGCACTACTTCGAACTTCTGCTCGGTGACGTTGGCAACGGCCAGCGCAACATTCTCGAGTACTACTCCCCGATCGATTACCCGGACAGTATCGAGGGCCCGCCCGCCCTCACCGTTAGCCTGCTGCTGACACTCGCGGCGGGGCTGCTTGCCGCCATCTCGCCCTGCCTGCTCCAGCTCACTGCTTTCTATTTGCCAACCATGGCCGGCATCAGTGTGGACAAGACCAGCGGCAGCAGCAAAGGCAAGGTGCTCCTGACCGCGTTTCTGTTCGTCCTCGGATTCACCATCCCGTACACGGCCGGCGGCGCGCTGATGGGCGGATTTGGCCAGGCCCTGACAGCTTCTGGAATACTGACCCCGACCGGCCCGCTGGCGATCGTGTCCGGCCTGGTGATGATCGTGATGGCCGGGTTTGTAGCCTGGCGCGCCCGCGCGCCAATCGTTTGCAAAATCCCAATGCCCGGGGCGGTGCGCAACAGTCGCCGCCTGCCGCTGCTCGAGACCTTTGTCAGCGGTTTCGCCATCGCAACCGGCTGTCTGGCCTGCTTCGGCGGGGCGATCCTGGGCGTGCTGCTGGTCTACACCGGTCTGCTGGGCTCGCCCTTGCTCGGCGGGTTGTCGATGTTCATCTTTTCGCTCGGGATCGCCATCCCCTTCATGCTCGCCGCGCTCAGCCTATCGTGGGTGCTGCCCCTGGCCCAGAAGCTTCAGCGCTTCACCCCCGCGATCGGCCTCATTTCCGCCTTGATCATGCTCTTCTTTGGCCTGACGATGGTGACCGGGAATTTCCACGTGGTGAGCGGTTTCCTCTACCAGCTGCTGCCGTTGACCTAGAGCCATTTGAAAGATGAATGTTAATCGTTATGCTGCGGTTGGCCTTGCCTGCGCGCTTCTCGCCGCCGGGGCGGGCTGCTCGCCAGCCGCCGGCATGGCTCCCACGCGACGGCCGGCCCCGCCGACCGAGCCGGTTTCGCCCGAGGCCAACGGCGCGTCAGCAGCGGTTTTGCCCACGGTCGCGGCAACCAGCCCCGCTCCCACCGAGCGGGCCGTTCCGACCCCCGCCTCCTCCGACTACATCGCCCGCGTAACAGCCGGAATCGAGAGCCCGTTCGAGCAGGGCGCACCGATCCCGTTGACCGGCAATATTCAGGCGGAGATTCGGGTGACCCAGGGGCGCGGCAAATTCCCCCGCGACCTGGATGTCCTGCTCTACCGCCGCACCCCCGACGACACCGTCGATGACGCCGTCATCGCCGTCAACGGGGCCATGATCGACATGGAACATGCCTCGTTTCGCCTGCGCGCCTCGCCGGAAGGCGGCGGACATTACACCCTCGTCATGCCCACGATCATGCCCGGGCGGTGGACGATCGACATCACGATCAAGACCGGCGGCAAGGACGTCACCACCCGCCTGGTCATCGAAACCTTCGACTAGCGCCGAAAAAACGTCAACCTCACAGAGCGTTAACCCCAAGGGTGGCCCCATGCGCCCTGGCCCAAAACTCGGCTATCCTTAAGCCGGCCCATGAGCGCGCCCATATCAATTCGTGACCTTACCCCGGACGACATCGACGCCGTCGCCGCCATCCTGGTGGCCGCCTTCGCCGAACATTGGCCCGAGGCGTTTCCCACTCTCGAGGATGGCAGAGCCACGGTCCGCGATATGCAGGCGACCGATCGTATTGCCCGGGTGGCCGTTGAGGCGGGCGGCCGGGTCGCCGGCTTTGTCGGCGGCATCCCCGAGTACGACGGGCGGGTTTGGGAGTTGCATCCGCTCGCTGTGCGGCCCGACCTCCAGGGCCGCGGCATCGGCCGGCTGTTGGTGGCCGACCTTGAATCGGCGGTCGTGGCCCGCGGCGCGCTGACCGTTGTGCTGGGCTCCGACGACGAAGATGGCATGACGTCGCTATCGGGCGTGGATCTCTACGATTGCCTGTGGGAGCGCATCCGCGACATCCGGAACGTCAAAGGCCATCCCTTCGGCTTCTACCAGAAGCTCGGCTACACCATCACCGGCGTCGTCCCGGACGCCAATGGGCGCGGCAAGCCAGACATCCTGATGGGCAAGCGGGTCGGCGGCCGGCCGGGCCTGAACGAGTGACACCACGACAAAACCGCCACCATCGCGGTCTGGTTCAGGCGGATCAAATCAGGCCCAGCAACCGGGCCAAATCCGGCCCCACACCTATCGCGTTCAACGTAATTGGCAGCAGCAGCACGCCTAACGCATTGAGCCTTCGACCTCCGACCAGCACAGGGATCAGCCCGATCGGGGTCGCGACCGCCGCGACAAACAGGCCAGGCAGTCCCGTGAAGGCCGCCACCAGCAGCAACGCAATCAGGCCGGAACCCAGGGCCAGGACCCGCGGGTTGATTCTGGGCGCAACGCGAGTGGCGCCCCGGGTAAAGACGATCAGCAACCAGAACGCGAGCGCGCCGCCCAGCGCCACGGCGGCCACCCCCAGGGCATAGGTTCGCCAGCCATACGGCACATAGATCGAAGTCAGCATCCAGGCCATCCCGCCCCGGGTCAGGGCCAGGCCTGGCACAAACAGCAGGAGCAGGCTCCCGGCGTAGTAGACGATCTTCGACGCGCCCTGCGACACGAGAAACAGCCGCTCGTCACGCTGCGCGCTGGCGTGCCCGGCCAGCAGCCCGCCGATTCCACCGCTCACCACCGGCAGGAAACTTGCGAACAGCCCGCCTGCCAGCCCGGTCAGCGCGCCGCGCGCCCACAGCCCAGGCGGCAGATCGAGCGCGTCGGGCCAGCGCTGGGCCGGCAGCGCCGCGCCAAACAAACCAACTTGAACCAGCCCCGGCAACGCGAACAGGCCCACAAACGCGGGCAACAGATTCTGAAACGCAGCCGTGGCCGGGATCGGGCTGCGGGTCATGAGGACCAGGCCCAGCAGCCCGCTCAACGTAAAGGTCAGGAGCCCGGCGCCCAGCCACGCCCACGCCCGGGCCAGCTTCCGGAGCGGGCGCGCGCCCGGCTCGGCGTCCACCCGCGGCCATTCGCCCAACAGCAGAAAAGCGATTATGGCCAGCAGCATCCAGCCGGTGTGGGCCTGGAGAATCGCGCGGAGCGGGCGGAATACTTCGTCCAGGATCGGCGCAAGGACGGCCAGGGCCAGCAACCCGGCCAGGCTGCCGGCCCCAATCAGCAACACCGCTTCGGCGCCACGCCCCTGCAGCATGTAGCGCGTCGCGGGGAGAATCGCCCCCGCGCTGGCGTCATCGGGGGCGAACAGGAAGACCGCCGGGATCGCATTCGTCATCGCCCAGCCCACGACAAGGCCGGCCATGGCCAGGGCCAGCGCCTCATTTGAGATGGGTAATACCCCGGCCGCCGCGGCCAACACCAGGGCGCCGGCCACGTTGTAGACATGCAGGCCAGGCACAAGGCCAAGCCCGGCGCCCGCCAGGGCGCCCACAAGGGCCAGGCCGATCAAAGCAATGTCAGACATCCGCTCGAGAGCGCGATTGTGCCGTACTTTCGGCGGCCGCAGTGGCGCGGCGCGCCCCAACCATCGGGCCGGTAAAATGACGCGGTGAAACCAGGGTTCCGTCAATATGCCGTGGCCGGCGTCGCAGTCTCGCTGTGCCTTGGCCTGGGCGGTTGGGTCGTAGCCGATGGAGGGACGCCCGATCCCGGCGCTCATTTCATCCGCGACGGGGAGTCAGTTGTTGCCGCCCGCGTCCGCGTCCGCGTGATCGCCCCCGACGCAATCCAAATCTCGATCCGCCAGGCGGGCCAGCCCGCCCAGGCGCCGGGAACGGGCAGGAGCGACACCCCGGTCGTCAGTCCGGACTTCGCGCCTGCGACAAATGCCATCCTCTCCGCGCGATTCACGTCTCGGACCGCCTTGCTGAGCACCGCGGCCATGCGGATTGAGTTCGATCACGATCCTCCTGAAGTGCGTGTCTTCGATTCGCGGAACCAACTGGTCACGCGCGTCACCCATCCTGGGGAAACCGGGCCAATCACCCTCCACCATAACGCGGACCGTTTCTATGGCGTCGCATCCAGCGATGTGTGGGGAAATATCGAAGACCGGATGCTCCGACCGGATGGGGGGATTGTCCAGGCCGGCATCCAGGGCAGCGCGAACGGCCCGTGGATCTTCTCGAATCGCTTTGGGGTCCTCGTCGATTCTGATGGTGGACAATTCCTGGCCGATCCCGATACGCTGAAGTATCGATATCAAGAATCCCAAACGCCCGACGTATTTGTGCTCGTGGGTCCGCCCAAGAACACCCTGAGCCGCCTGGCCGCAATCAGCGGCCTTCCGCCCATGTTTCCAAAATGGGCCCTGGGCTTCATCAACAGCCAGTGGGGGCTCACTCAGCCCGAACTGGAATCCATTGTCGCGACATATCGCCAGAAGAATATTCCCCTGGATGCGTTTGGGCTGGACTTTGACTTCAAGGCCTGGGGCGAGGACAACTATGGCGAGTTTCGCTGGAATGCGGCGAAGTTCCCCGACGGCCCGTCCGGCGCGCTGGCGGCGCGCCTGGCCCAACAACAGGTGAACCTCATTGGGATCATGAAGCCGCGCATCATCGAACGCAACGGTGACGGCAGCTTCACCCGGGCAGGATTGGAGTTGGAAGCGCTCGGTTGCTGGTATCCCGGCGAAAAACCATATCTGGATTACTTTGCCAGGCTTCCCGCGCGGGACGTGAATTTCAGCAAGCCGGAGTGTCGCGCCTGGTATTGGGAACGCTCAAAGGGCTTCGCTCAGACCGGCATCGCCGGCTGGTGGAACGATGAAGCGGATGTCAACGCGGAAGGTCTCGTCTTCGATGCCCGCCAGGCGACCGGCATGGCTCGCGCCATGTATGAAGGCCAGCGCCGGGAAAGCCAGAATCGCGTGCTGACCCTGAACCGGAGTTTCTTCCTCGGCGCCCAGCGCTACGCCTATGCGCTCTGGTCAGGCGACATCGAATCCAACTTCGATAGCATGGCCCGCCAGCCGACCCGCATGCTGGCCAGCGCCAAT
>JBKJQK010000362.1:0-28411 GCA_046594095.1 Anaerolineae bacterium
CGGCGCGCCGGCTCAGAGGCAGCCTGACCTTGGCCAGGCCCAGGAATTTCCTTTGGTTCGGCCCCCCGGTTCCCAGGCGGGCGCCGAAATCCCGCCACCGGCCGCGATCCAGCGGAAATCCGCGCCCGGGCACGCGCCGACGCCGGCCGACGAACCGCCGGCGGCAGTTCGGCCTTCCCGGACAGCGCTCAACCTTGCCCGGCGAGCGACACAGCGCATGATTGGCGAGGCCCTGTCTTCACCGGCCTCGTCGATTGATCCGTCAGCCGGATCGCCGCCGTCGCGGCCAACTGCCGGCCCCGGCTCGCCGCCCGTGGTCCAACGCGCCGGCGCGCCCGAGGTCACGATGCCTTTACGGGTGCCCGGGATCGGCGGAAATCCTGTCGTCGGAAGTCCGCCCGAAAGCACGAGGGGCTGGGCGGAGACCGCCGGTTTGGTCGCAGCGGTCGATGAGGCGCGAACCGTCCGCCGAAGTCCGATGCGGTCGATCCAGCGCTCTGCGCCGCCCGTGCCTGCCGTCTTGCGGGTGTGGTCGGCCCGCGATGGGGCAGACCAGGCGGATTTCCAGAGAGCGTCGGATGGCCCTTCCGATGATTTGCCGTTGGCAGGTGTGCTGCAGATGCGGAGACGCAGCGATGCCATGAGCGAGCCGTCCCCGACGACGCGGAAGCGCAGCAATGCCATCAGCGAACCGGCCCCGACGACGCGAAAGCGCAGCAATGCCATCACGGAGCGGCCGCTCACCACCCGCAAGCGCAGCAATGCGTTTAGCAAGCCATCGCAGGACGGCGCTCCAGTCGACGAGACCGACGAGAGCGCGACGGCCGACGAAGACGATCTGTTCGATTTTTCCTTTCTGGAGACTCCGGACGTCGACCTCGACGAGCTTGCGTTGAAAGTGTATCCGTTTATCCGCCGGCTTCTGGCCATCGAGCGGGAACGCGAGAGAGGAATCTAAGCCATGTTACCTGCGCTCAAATCAGTCACAAATATCGACCCCCGCCACATCGCCGAAGTGGTCAAGGCGGGCCATCTGCCGGTGCGCGCATTCATCATTCCGATGGATCCTCCGCCCATTCCGATTCCATGCCAGTTCAATCCAAACGACATCAAGTACACCTCGTCGGGGACCTGGAATAAGACAAAAGGAGACAAGAAGCAGCGGCCTGATCCGGAATTCTCCGGCGGCCAGGAGCAGTCGCTGGAAATGAAGCTCCACTTCGACACCTCGGAATCGGGCTATGTCGATGTCCGCCTTCTGGTGTATCCGTTGATCGATCTGACCAAGGTGGACCCGTTTTTCAAGATGGCGACGTTCACGGAATCGCGGCCGCGATTCTTCCGATTCATCTGGGGCATGTTCTCGGTGGTTCCGTCCATGGCGTTCAAGGCCTATATGGACAGCATTACCGTAAACTTCACCTATTTCTCCCCGGAAGGCATTCCGCTCCGCGCCGATGCGGATGTCAAGTTCACCGCGGTGCCCGAGAACCTGCTGATGCAGAACCCGACCTCGAGGTCGTACTCGCGCAAGATGCGGATCGTGTCCGAGGGTGAGACGCTCGACTACATTGCGTACCAGGAGTATGGCAGCTCGGATCACTGGCGGCATATCGCGGAAACCAACAACATCGCGAACCCTTTTACCGTGCGATCGGGGACGGTGCTGAAACTGACGCCATTGGAGTCGGAGGCCAGGCGATGAGTGGCGGTCGCGCCCAGATCGTGATTGCGGGCTTGCCCTCGATACTGGTCGATGAAGAGATTCGGAAGGTCATCGTCAGCCAGCACACCCGGCTGCCCAGTATGTTCGAGGTGCACATCCGGGATGAGCTTGAACTGCTCGCGGGCGGGCTTGAGTTTACGGACCTTCCCACATTGCTCATTGGGGCGATCGTGTCCATCAAGGCGGTGCCGGTGGATCCCTCGCCACTGCCGATCGGCATTCCGAAGCCGCTGATCACGGGCGAGATCACCTCGTTTGAGGTTGTGTTTGACGCGGATAGCCGTGCGACGCTGATTCTGCGCGGCTACGACAAGTCGCACCGGTTGCACCGAGGACGCAAAACGGCCACTTATCTGATGATGAATGACGCGGCCATCGTCGCCCAGGTTGCCTCAAGTTGCGGCCTTCTCCCGGTGATCACTGCCGGGAACATGTCGCCCCAGCCATACATCATTCAGAACGACCTGACGGATTGGGACTTCCTCCAATTGCGGGCCAGCCTGTGTGGCGCCCAGGTGTGCGTCGACCCGCTGGGCGGGCTGCATTTCAGCGGGATGGATCTCCCGATCTCTCCGCTGCCCGGCCCGATTCTGAAGTGGGGCGAGGCTCTGAAAAGTTTTCAGCCTCGCATCACGGTGGCCGGCCAGAGTCTGGCGGCGGCCGTGACCGGAATGAATGTGGGCCTTCCTGTGGTGGGGGCGGGCGTGGGGATGCCGACCGTTCCTGGAATGAGCCCCCGGCTCACGGCGGATCTGGTGATGGCCCGGACGGTGACGGGAGTATTCCCGATCACCGCCACTTCAACCAATGTTGGGACGGGCGGAGATGCCGCGACGCTCGGCAAAGCGTTCGTGACTGAATCCCTGATGAACTTTGTGCGGGCAGAGGGCGTCGCCATGGGAGACCCGGGACTGATGGCGGGCTCCAAAGTGATGATCCAGGGCGTGGGCCAGCGTTTCAGCGGCATGTATCTCGTCAGCCAGGCCACCCACATCATTGACGCTGAAAAGCGCTATGAGACGCATTTCACGGTGGGCGGGAGCGAATCGAACACCCTCTCCTCGCTGATCAAGGGCGATACCCGCCGAGAAATCGGCCGCATGCCCGGGGTTGTCGTGGGAATTGTGACGAACATCGCCGGCGTGACCGACACGGAGGGCGGCGATGTCGGGCGGGTCAAGGTCAAGTTCGCGTGGATGGATCCCATGGCCGACAGCAACTGGGCCCGGATCGCGTCCCCGATGGCCGGGCTCTCAAACGGCTTCATGTTCATGCCCGAAGTCGGCGACGAGGTCCTGGTGGCCTTTGAGCACGGCGATGTCAATCGTCCCTATGTCGTGGGCGGCCTGTGGAATAAGACGCACAAACCGCCCCTGGCCAATACAGCGGCCGTGGTCGGCGGGCGGGTCGCCAAACGCACGATCAAAACCCTCAACCATGAAGTAACCTTCACCGACCAGCCGGGACAGGAGAAGATCGAGATCATCGGCGGCCTGACCGGGATGGAAAAGATCATCATCGACACGGTCAAGCATTCCATCGAGATCGAAAGCAATATGGACATTTCGATCAAGTCCGCCGCGGGCAAGATCGATATTGAAGCCGTGAACGACATCACGATCAAGACGGCCAAAGATGTCGTCATCGACTGTTTGAATTTCAATGTCAAGGCAAAAGCGAAGGTGGCGGTGGAAGGGACCGCCGGGGCGGACTTCAAGTCGCCGGGACCGACCAACGTCGAGGGCAGCCTGATTGGCATCAAGTCGAACGGTCCGGCTTCGATCGAAGGCAAACCCGTTCAGATCAACCAGACCGCGCTGGTCGTGCTTCCCTGATCGCCAGACGAATTCCGGAGATAAACCGTATGCCAGGACCCCTACTCACCGTTGGCGCCACCGTCATGTGCGGACATGGCGGAAAGGTCACGCTTTCGCCAAATCCGAAAGTCATGCTGTCGGGCACGCCAAGCGCAATGTGGATGCCGGTGCTGCCGATCGCGGGGTGCGCGAACCCGCCGCCGCCCGTGAATGTGGGCCCCGATGTGACTGTCCCGCTGCTGCCGCCCTCGTTCACCACAAAAGTCATGTGCAATGGCACCCCCATGCTGATCCAGACCATCGCGGGCGTGGCCGTGCCTTCGGGCATTCCGATTCTTCCCTGCCCGAGCGCCGGACAGACAAAGGTGGTCGCCACCTAAGATGAACACACTCCAGGACCGCGAGTTCATCGGCCAGGGTCTGGCCTTTCCGCTCCAGCTCAGCCCGCGCGGCGGCGTGGCGCTGGCCACGGGCGTCAATGAGATCGAGCAGTCGATCCGCATCATTCTGGGCACGATTCCCGGCGAGCGGGTCATGCGCCCGACGTTTGGCTGCCGGGCCTGGGAGCTGGTCTTCGACCCCGGGCACTCCGCGACGGCCAGCCTGATGTCGCTGTATGTCCGCGAGGCGCTTGCAATGTGGGAGCCGCGCATCACCCTGGACGATGTCACAGCGGGCGTGGATTCGCTGGTGAACGGCGGGATGCTGGTGCAGATCAAGTACACCATCCGCGACACGCACGACCCGCGCAGCATCGTTTTCCCGTTCTATATAGTCGACTCGGACGCATAATTCATGTCACTTCCTGAACCTATCCTCGACGACCTGAGATTCCAGAAAGATCTGGTCGACGAAGCGCGCCGGCGGATCGTCCGCTATTCACCCGACTGGACGGACTACAACGTCAGCGATCCAGGCATCACCCTCATCGAGCTGTTCGCGTGGATGACCGAGCTCACCACATACCGGCTCAACCGCGTGCCGGACAAGAATTATGTCCGGTTCCTCGAAATGCTGGGATTGCAGCTGCGCCCGGCGAGCAGCGCGACGACTGAGCTCACCTTTCGCCTGGCCGTGCCTTTCCCGGTCGCGGATGAAGATCGCACGATCAACACCGTTGTGCCGCAGGGCTTCGAGGTTTCGGCCCGCCCAAGCGCCGACGAGCCCGAGGTCATCTTTACGACCGACGAGAGGCTGTCGATTGCCTGCCCGACGCTCGCCTATCTGAGGCGCGAAGAAGAGTTCAACCGCGACTTCCTGGCCCGTTTGAGCTTCGAGCCATTTCAGGTTTTCAATCCTCAACCGCGGGCGGGCGATACCTTTTACATCGGCTTTGATGAGGACCAGAACGTCGCCGGTTACGTGATGCGGTTGATGTTCAATTGTGTCGAGACGCAGGCGACCGGTATTTCGCGCGACAACCCGCCGCTCGTGTGGGAGTGCTCGACAGGCGGGGATAACTGGCAGCGGATCCATCCCAGCACCCGGCCGAAGGAAAAAGACACCACCGGCGGCCTCAACAACGCGGAAGGCGCGGTCGTTTTCTATCTGCCGCTTAGCATGAAGCGGGATACCGTGCATGGGCGGAACGCCTACTGGATTCGCTGCCGCCATGAGGCCTGGGCCGAGGGCCAGCGGTTGTATTCTCAATCCCCCCGGATCATGGCGTTGCGGGCGTATGCCCTGGGCGGGACGGTCCGGGCCACGAATGCGGTCGTCGTCTACACCGAAGTGATCGGCGCCAGCGAGGGCGAGCCGGGCCAGACCTTCAAGTTGCAATATGCTCCGGTGCTCGATCCGCGCGAGGAAGAAACAATCGAGGTCGAAGAGACCGTCGATGGCGAATTGGTCTGGGTCCCCTGGACGCGCGTCCCGGAGTTCTCGGCGTCGGACAGTTTTGACAGGCATTTTTGTCTCGACACCGCTTCGGGCGAAGTGTCATTTGGCCCGGCGGTCCGGCAACAAGATGGAACGATGCGCCGGTATGGACGGGTGCCCGAATCGCGGCGTTCGATTCGCGTCACCCAGTACCGCTATGGCGGCGGCGTCACGGGCAACCTGCCCGCTGAACGAATCACATCGCTGCGCTCAGCGGTTCCCTATGTCGATGACGCCATCAACCTGGTGCGCGCGACCGGCGGGCTTGATCCGGAGACGATTGAAGCTGCCAAGATGCGAGCCCGCCAGGAGGTCCGCTCGCAGCAGCGCGCGGTCACGGCCGAGGACTACGAGCATTTCGCGCGTGAAGCGACCCGGGCCGTGGCGCGGGTTAAGTGCAACCCGTTCTCCGGAAAGCAGGTCGACGCGGGCGGGTCGCTGGAAGGCAGGGCGGCCCTTGCGCCAGGGATGGTCGATCTGCTTGTCATCCCGTCCGCCTATGACGCCGTTCGAAATGGCGACCTGACCAAGTTGCGGCTCGATGAGCCGACCCAGATGGCGGTCATCAATCACATCGACAAATACCGGCTCTTGACCGTGACCATGCGGGTTCGCGAGCCGGTCTACATCGGGGTCAAGATCGTGGCCGACATCGTCATCCAAAGCCACGCGAAAGCGGAAACCGTGCAGGCTCGCGTGCTTGATACGCTCCGGGGCTATCTCAGCCCGCTGCCCATCGGCGGTTACACCCCGCCCGAAGGCGAGGCCTGGGACGGTTGGCAAATCGGGCGCGACCTGTATCTTTCCGAGGTCTTTGCCCTGATTCAGGGCGTTTCGGGCGTCAAGCACGTCCGCGACGTGAAACTTGGCTCGATTCGCCTGCGAATGACCGGCGATGAAGGGACCATCACCGCGACCGACAAACGCGCGATCGAGGTTCCGCCGGATGGCGTGATTTGCTCCATGGCCCACGAGGTGCGGGTCGTGACTCTTTAATTTTCATGGTTGAAACGCAGGAAATGCTGGCCGGAAACACGTCCGCGACGAAAAAACCCGCGGTGCGGGTGAGCTACGCCGCGGATGAGTACCGTCGCTATCCCGGCGAAGCCGTCACGTTACGGGCCCGGGTGACTTTGGGCGCCCCCGCTTCGCGCCTGCGGCTTTCCATCGATGTCCCCAACGATCTGGAGGTGACCGGTTTCGAACTGCCCGACAGCCTGGGGCGGCCCACACCGGTAACCGAGACGGCCGACACCCGCCACATCGTCTGGGAGATCGAAAGTGGCCTGACCGAGGGCGGGAAGCATGAATTCGGCGTCTCAGCCGTGGTCAACGCCCGCCGGCAGAACGTCGACGAACGCGAGACCGAGCTGTTCACCGTGGCCGAGGCGATCGTCACCGAATCAAACGGCACGCGGTTCTATGCTCGCGAGACCCTCACCCTGCTGATCCCGGGGCGGGCCCGCTATCTGAAATATCTCCCCAGCATCTACCGCGACGATGCGCTGCTCGGCCAGTTCCTGATGATGCTCGAGAGCTTCTGGGGACCGATCGATCGCCAGATCACGAGCATCCATGATGACTTCGATCCGCGGGTGATGCCGTCCAGGCTGCTGGCCTGGTATGCCCGCTGGGTCGATCTCAGGCTGGACGCGCGCTGGCCCGAAGACAAACAGCGCAAACTCATCCGGTCGATCGTGTCGCTCTATCGAAAGCGGGGCACCCGGACCGGGCTGGCCGAGTTTCTTGAGCTTTATACCGGCGTGGCGCCCCGCATCGATGAGAAGCGCGCCCGCAACCTGACGCTGGGCCCAAATGCCCTGCTTGGGCCGAGCATCGCCCTGGGAACCGGAAATGTCCCGCACAGTTTCAGCGTGACGCTGCGCCTCCCGCGCGTTTCGGATGAAGAATCTGAAACGCGCAGAAATGTGATTGAAAGCATCATCGACGCTGAAAAACCAGCCCATTCAAGCTATACCCTCGAAGTATTCGAGTATTAGACGAAATCAACATGGCAAATCTAGACCAGCTCCTGCACGCGTTTCCCGTCCGCCGAATCAAGCCGTCTGACGGCATGGCGGTCACGGCCGATTTGTGGGAGGAAGCCCATGACTACCACCGACATCAGATCCGCGCCGTCGCGCGTCTCGGGATCGGAACAGGCATTTTGACCGGTCTGCAGGTGATTGCCAGCGACCCGGCCGACCGGTCGGTCTACGTGACCCCGGGCGCGGGTCTTGATGGCGAAGGCAACCTTATCGTGGTGGCCAAGCCGGTTGCCTTCAACCTTGCAAGCGCGGTTGGCCAGGTCCGGTTGTTTCTCAGCTTCGGCGAAAGCGCCCCGCGAATGGACAAAGGCACCGTCGACGACAATGCTTTGCGGGTTCGTCAGGAGTACGCCATCGAGGCGGGTGACAAGCCGCCCGCCGGGCCGCACATTGAACTGGCCCGGATCAGCCGGACTACGAAGACGGCGGTGGCGATGAACGCCACTGACCCCGCCCACCCGCTGGAAAATGAAATCGACCAGCGCTTTCGAACGGAAGCCGGCCCAAAACCGATTCGGACCCTGGTCGTGCGGGTGATCCAATTGGGCAAACCCAGTCCGAAACAAGTCGCCGGTATCAATGCCCTGGCCCGGTCTGTCACATCGCATGGGTTGCGGGTCGCGGTGGATGTCGCATCGAGCCCGGCAGCGCCCACTGACGCCGGCGACCTGATCTATCTCGCCGCCAATGGCCCGTTTACGCTCAAGGCCGACGAAATGAAGGGGCTGTACGCAGCCCTCCAGCGCGGAGCTGTCATCCTGGCGGAGAGCGCGCGCGGCGAAGGCGGCGACCCCGCGGCCGCCGATTCGGCCTTGCGTGACCTGTTTCAGACCCTCGGTGTTCAGTTGCGAGAGATTCAGGGCGGCCATCCGTTGCTGACCGCACCCCATCTCTTCGCCGCGGCGCCTCACGGGGCCGCCCCAGGTGATTCTGGCGCAGCCCTGCAAGCCAGTGAAAATGGCGTCGTGTTTAGCGGGCGCGACTATGCTACCCTGTGGCAAGGCGAGCGCGCCGGCGGACCGGCGGCCCGCGAGGAAATTCGCGCCGCCCACGAGTTCGGCTATAACCTGTTTGCTTTCGCCCAGAGCCGGGCAAAATGAAGGCGGCGCCGGCCCTAAGCGCGGCGGGCAGGGGGAATCTTAACGATGCCAAGACTCTTTATCACAGACCGGGACGGATGGATGCGGGAGTTCAGACTCGAAAAGAGCCTGGTCTACCTGGGCAGCGATCCTCGTTGCGACGTCGTGCTGGACAGCGGCCGGGGCAGCGGGATCGCGCCACGGCACGTTCAGCTCCTTGCTTTGGGCAATCGCCCGGCCGCGCGCAGGCTGGTCAACTTGAGCGATGCGGATATCTCGCTCGGCGCAAGCGGCGGGATTCTGCCGCCCCGCGCCGCGGCCGAGGTCTCCCCCGGGATGCTCTTCAAGCTTGGCGAGTACACCGTTCTGATTCGCGGCGATGAGGAGCAGCCTTTGCCCGCGCTCGTAGGCGGCGTCTTAAGCCGATCCGGCCCGGCGGGCTTGCCCGCGCCGTCGTCCGGCATGGCGCTCATTGCGGGCGCGCTCCCGCCGGCAGGGGGAACGGGGAGCCTGCCATCTTTTGTGGTCGCGCGCGGGGGCGGGAGCGTCAGCTCGGACAAGATTGGCATGCAATTGATCCTGTCAAGTCCAATCCTTGCTCCCGACTCGCCCATCGAAGGCAAAGTGCTTGTCCAGAACACCGGTGACGAAGCGGGAGTGCAATTCCGGGTGGAATTGGACGGGCTCGCCCCCGTCTGTTATGAACTTGGAGCGAGCCCGCTGCTTTTCCCCGGAGCCGCCAAGGAGGTCTCGTTGAGGATCAACCATCCCAGAGGACCCATGCTTCCCGAGGGCGAGCGCTCGTTCACGGTGCGGGTAACCGCGCCGGATGCGTATCCCGGCGAAGCCGCAGCGGCCACAGCCACGATCCGGGTCATGCCCTATTTTGCTCACACGGCTCGAATTCGCGGCCAGAAGCAGGAGGTGAAGGCGTGATGCGACGCGCGTCCGCCCGAATGCCGATGGCCGCGCTTGCCCTGGCCGCCGTCCTGATGCCGGGCCCGGCGCCAGCGCTGGCCACGCCGCCCAACGGCGCCGCCATTGCCGGCATCTCGGTGACCCGCGTGGACACGGCTTCGTTTCCGCGCGTCGCTGCCTTCCTGAATGTGACCACCGACACGGGTTTGCCTGCAAGTGGCATCGTTGCGGCCGACTTCAGGGTGCTTGAAGACGGGGCCGAAGTCGCCTCGGGGGACATCGACGTTCAGGGCGATACGTCCCAGCCGATCGGCATGGCCTTCGCAATCGACATCGCGACCACGGCCGAAGAACTCGCGGCCGTCAAGAGCGTTGTCCGAGCGATGATCAACGGGTTTTCGGCCAGGGATCAGGGCGCCATCATTTCGTTTGGCGCCACACCCCAAATCGTTCAGTCAGTGACCAACAACCCGCAGGCGCTGCTGGCCGCGCTCGACGGCTTGAAGGCCGGCGGTAATTTCACCGCAATGAATGATGGGGCCCAGGCTGCCGCGCGTGAAGCCGCCGCATTCTCCGCCCCGGCTGGCCGGCGGGTTGTTGCGCTGTTCACGGATAGCGGCGACACATCGGGCGTGGCCGTGAGCGCGGCCGTCCAGGCCGCCCAGACAGCCAAAGCGCCCGTGTATGCCTTTGGGTATGGAACGCGTAACAAACCCGATCTGGCCGATCTGGGCCAGAAAACCGGCGGCGCGGCCTATGTCAGCGTTGCCGCGGATGGGATCGCCGGCAACCTCCAGGCGCTCAATCTCGCCCTTCGCCAGGGCTATCGCCTGACCTTCCGTTCGTCGGTCAAGGCTGATAACGGGCCGCACGCGCTGGTTATCGCGGCCCGTTCTGGCAATGCCCGAGGAGAGACGAGTTTTGTGGCCACCCCGGGCAAGGTGGCGGTGACGGTGTTGGGTCTGAGTGAAGGTAGGGCGGTGACCACCAAGGTCAGCCTGTCGGCCCAGGCCACCTCGCCCGCCCCGATCGCGTCGGTCGAGTATCTGCTGGATGGCGTATCGATTGGCCGCGCGACCGCGCCACCCTTCATCGTCGACTGGGACGCCTCCCGGGCCACCCCCGGAACGCGAAAGCTGACCGCTCGCGTCGTCGATTTGGCGGGCAACGAAGGGAGCGCCATCATCAGCGTCCTTGTACCGGGTCCGACTGGCGTATCGGTCAGCCTATCGTCGGACGCCCCCGCCGGCCAGCCTCTGCGCGCCGGCGCCGAACTTCGCGCCACGATCGCGTTGAGCGCCCCGGTTGCGATCCGGCGAGTCGAGACCTTTGTCGATAGCAACAAAGTGTCGGACGTCGAGGGCCAGGCGCCGGCCATCGTTGTCGTTAAGACCGGGGACTTCGCCCCGGGCGCCCATCGGGTCACAGTGCGTGTCACGGATGAATTGGGCCGGGTTGCCGATGCCGGCGCTGAGTTCGCCCTCGCCGCGCCCACAACGTCGCCGCTAAATCTTGCTGTTGTGGTGGGTCCCCTGCTTTCGATACTGGCGACCCTGGCGGGGCTCGGACTGATCGGACAGATTTTTGCAAGCTGGCGACGCGGCATGGCCCGCAACTTCGCGTTGGACCTGGCCAACACCGGCAACGCTCCGGCCCGGTTTGGGGTTCGCGTGTTCGACTCCAGCGAAAGCGCCCGAGTCTCGATCCTGCTGAACAATCAGCTTCTGACTCCGCAAGACGTGGGTGCGCTACAGGACGGGGAGGAGACCGCGGCCATGGCCCTGACCCGCTCCGCGCCCACGGTTCGGCGCGCGACGGGTCCTGCCCGCGCCGCGGGTATCGCACCCGGCGCGGCCGGCGCGCCTGATGCCGCCGAGGCAGAGGACACGGGGCCGAAAACCAAGATCGAAGCGCCCAAGCTCGATGCGTCCAAGGCCAAGGAACTCCTGGAGAAGAAGGAAAAGGTGGTTGCGGCCGCGGGAGTTGGCGTTGCGATCACGAATACGGTCTCGGACATTCTTCTTGGCATGGCGGCCATCATGCCCGAGGCTATCGGGCGGCCCATGTATTCGGCTGGCAACTCGCTTCGCGGCGCCACCTTTGTGGCCAACCGGGTTGATGATGCCCAACAGAAAGTGGGCAGAGTCGCCGAGCAGGCGGGCGAATTGAAGGCCAAGTCCGATGAGGCCAAGAAAGTCGCCGCCGACGCGGCCAAACAAGCCCAGGAATTGAAGGGACAGGCCGGCGCGGCCCGGCAGGCAGCCGGCGATGTCGCAAAGCAGGCCGCCGGCCCGACGCTTGCGACCGCGCCGCGGGCGACGACGGCCTCCGTCGCTGAAGCGGCGCCTGCCCCGGTTGCGGCGCCCCGTCCCGCGCGCGTCCCCGACTTCTGGGCGCTGACGCCATCCATTTCGCCCGGCGACGCGATGACGCTCACGATGCGAGCGACCCCCATTCACGCCGGAATGCAGTCGCCGTACACGCTCAGACTGGAATCCCGGCCAATCGAACTCACCGCGCAAGGCGTTCTCACAAACTCTGACAACATCACTGTTATGCTGGGCGCCCGATCGGCCCTCCAGTTCTGGCTGCCGTGGATCCTGACAGCCTTGATCGTCGCCGCCATCATCGCGCTTGCCCTGCTCCTGCTGAGTTGGGCGGGATTGATTCGCCTGTAGCCGCCAAGCGAAAATCGCATCATTATCATGAGCCAGCTCGAACTGATCCTCCCCTCCGGCGAAGTCCAGTTTCTCGACATTGAAGCCGAGAAGGGCGTGATCAATATCGGCCGCCATCCGGAGAACGATATCGTCATCGACGCGCCGGACGTGCTTGACTTCCACGCGGTCCTGGATTGTCGCCGGCGGCCATACCAGTTGATCAACTTCGGCGACAACGGGGTCAGGTTGAACGGCGATCCGGTCGCCCGGAATATTCCTCAAGAGGCCCAGCCGTGGGATCAGATCACCCTGGCGGGATACACGCTGTTGTGGCTGGATGAAACCAAGACGGCACCGGCGGGGGGCAGCCGGTCGTCGGCTGGCGGGCGGTCCGGGGCGGGTCCGCGTCCGGCCATAGGCGCGGCCGTCGCCGCGGCTGCTTTGGGCGCTGCGGCAACAGCGGGGTCGCAAAGCCCGCCCGGGCTGCCGCGCCTCGCGCCCGTCGCGGAACGACTCGACGACATCATCCTGGTCGAGTTGAGCGAAAGAAACTGGACCGAGGACGTCGACAACCCGATCACGTTCACGGCCACGATCACCAACAGCGGCCCGCTCGTGGCCGGCTTTGAGCTTTCAGTCGACGGTCTGTCCCCCGAATGGGTTCAGGCCAGCGAATGGTCGATCCGGCTGTTTGAAGGCGCGCGCAAGGACATCCAGATCTCGATCAACGCCCCGAGGGAGCCCGCCAGCCGAGCCGGCGCGCATCCGTTTGTCGTAACCGTCCGGTCGTACGACTATCCTGAGCACGTGTGCAGCCGAAGCGCGATGCTGACCCTGAACCCGTACTACGAGTTTGACCTCAGCGATCTCGACCCCAAGCAGCAAAGCGTCTATTTCCAGCGCAATCGCCACACCGCCACCGCGTTGCTTGACGTCGTCAACCGGGGCAATTCCGATTTGCCGCTTCGGTTGGACGGCACGGATGACGAGCGGGCCTGTCAATTTGAATTTCAGAGCGGGGAGGGCGGACCGCGCCGGGCGCGCCAGATCGAGCTGCGGGTGGCCCCGGATGAAACCGCCACGATTACCACCTATATCACCCCCACGGCCCGAAGAATCTTCAGCGCGCGCGCCACCCTGCACCCGGTCAACTTCACCGCGACCCTCCTCGGTCCGCTGCCATTGACCCAGGTTGCATCGGGGAGTGTCACCAACAAGCCCCTGTTTGGCGTGGGTTCACTCCTCCTGGCCCTGGCTTTCCTGGTGTTTCTGGTCATCCTGGTATTCCGGCCTCAGTTGTATGATTTTGGAACCGATCGTGACTCGGTCGTTGCCGGCGAATCGGTCGTTTTTCGCTGGAACGCCTCCCCATTCACGACCGCCCGAATCGATCCCGATATCGGCGAGCTCGACCGCTCGGCTGGCACGCGCGAGCTCAAGCCGCGCGACACCCGGGTCTATAAGCTGACCGGTGAAAACTTCCTGTCGAGGCTGCTGGGCTTCCTGGCGCCGGTGGCCCGGGAGAGACTGGTCGCGGTGGATCCCGTCAAGCCCAAAATCACCGCGTTCGGGGTCAATCCCAAGAACCCATTGACGGGCGACACGGTAACGATCTTCTGGGAAGTCGCGGGCGCGGATGAGGTCTCCCTGATTACGAATGGGGCGCCTGAGACACTGCCCAAAGAGCAATTGGCAGTGGGACAACGCCGGGTGAAGGTGGAAGGCGATCTGCGTTACGAGTTGTTGGCTAAGAACTACTATGGCACGGCGAGCGATAACTTCGCGATCCGGCCAAATGTCCCGACGCCGACGCCAATCCCGCCCCCACAGATCCTGCGCTTCGACGTGAAACCGGCCGTCATCACGGCGGGCATGGAAGTCGCCATCGAGTGGGAAGTCATTGGCGCCGACCGGGTGACGCTTTCACCACTCATCGCCGGCGCGGACGGCTATCCGCCCAAGGGCGCCATCAGCCAGAAGCCGGTTAACAACACGCAATACATCCTGACCGCGTTCAATGGCACGGTCAGGATAAGCCGCCAGCAGGACGTGACGGTTGGCCCGGCCCCTACTCCGACACCCGTCCCCAAAGCGCCCGTTATTTCCCTGTTCAAAGTGCTCCCCAACCCGGTGACGGTGTTGAACGCCAATTCGCCCGCGACCGTGACATTGACCTGGCAGGTTCAGGGCAGCTACACCAATATCGAGATCAGCAATCCGGACATCGGAAAACTATCAAACCTCACCCGCGAAGGAAGCCTGATCGTGTCGGTGGCCAAGACAACCTTCTTCCTGATGGCGGCGACCAACGTCGATCAGGTGGCCAGCCAGACCGCCGAGGTGGCGGCTGTGCCCGCCACGCCGACACCGACCCCGGCGCCGACCGCGACACCCGTGCCGACGCCGATCCCGCCACCGGTGATCACAAGTTTCTCGCTTTCGAGCGGCGCCAGCCCGGCCGCGCCCGATGAAGTCACCCAGGTTCTCGATCCGGCGCTTCCGGCCAACACTTTGAAATACCAGGTGCTCGCGGGCGCGCGGGCGAAGTTCGCCTGGGCCGTCAGCGGCGCGACCGAAGTCAAGCTGCAAGGCGCGGCCGTGCCCAACCCGGGCGAGGCGATTTTCCCCATCACCTCCGCGGGGCCGTGGCAGCTCACCGCCAAGAATGACGGACCCGGAACGTCCGGCCGCTTCATCGTGATCGAATTGCGCGCCCGGCCGATCCCGCCCGCGCCGAGCCAGTTCACCGGGCAGAACTCGGCAAACCCGCCGCTTAAGCTGAGCTGGTCGTATCCGGCCGGCTCTCAGAATGACATCATCGGATTCCGGCTATACCGGGCGAAGGCGCCCGCCGCCTTCACCCGCATCGCGGACGAGAATAGCGGCATGGGACCCACCTTGCGACAGTGGGATGATGGCACGGTTGGCACGACGTGCGGATGGTCGTACTACATCGTGGCGATCTACAAGGACTTGTACGGCGTTTCGACCGAGACCGCCCCAAGCGCAAACAGCTGGTACTCCAAAGTATGCCCATGACACACGCTGCGGCGCTCCCCCGCAGCCTGATCGTCTTCGCGATTGTCGCGTCGATCACCGGTTTCGCCGCTCCCGGCCTACCGACGGCTCCACCGCTGCCTCCGCGGGCGCCGGCTGCCGACATGCTGAGCCTGAACATGAGCGTGGCCTCGCCGGCCGCGGCCGGGGTGGTCTACAACGGCGAGGCGGTCACCGTGACGATCGTCGCCCGCAACGAATCTGCCGTTTATGTGGCCAGCGCCATCAACCTGCAAAACTTGCTGCCCGTCAACACCTTCGACTCCGTTCGCTGCATCGGGATCACCTGCACCTACCTGCTGAATTCCGCGACAGTCCAGAACCCGAACGGCGACATCGTCACGGTCACATCGGTCAGCGGCCTGGCCTGGACGTTCGAGCTTTCGCCCGGCGCAGCGCTGACGGCCAGCTACACCGCCATCGTGATCGGCCAGCGCAGCAGCGCCCAGATCGTCAACCAGGTCAGCGCCATCTACATGATGAATGGCGACGTCGGAATCAGCAGCGCCAGCGCGAACTCCACCGTTCAGTTCGTCTACCCGCAGACGGGCGACGTTGCGGTGGCGCGCGCTTCGGACTGGCTGTCCCAGGACGTCGGCGGCAACATCAGCATGGACTGGGGCGACTTCGACCGGGATGGCTTCCTCGATCTCGCCCTCGGCGGGCCGACCGGAGTGACCGTCTACCGCAACGTCCAGGGCCAGTTGCAGTTCTACGCCAGCGGCCCGGCGGGCCGCAAGGCGCTCGGAGTAAAGTGGGCGGATGTGCGCGGCAATGGCAAGCTGCAGTTGATCGTGGTCGGCAACAGTGTGGACGGTACCGCCAACACGAATGGCCTCAACTACATTTACGAGCCGGCCAACGGGGCCTTGAACGCGGTCAGCCAATTCACTTCGACGCTGCAACTGGCCCGTCTGACTGTGGCTGATTTCAACCTGGACGGCAAGCTGGACATCGCCGGCAGCGTGAACGCCATCAACGGCCTTGGGCTGTGCACGGTCTTCATCTTCCACAACCAGGGAAACGGCGCATTTGCGCGGGACGTCGGGAAATGCATCGTCGTCGGCCAGACGTCCTCGGCCCTGGCAGCCGGCGACATCAACGGCGACGGTCTGCCGGACCTGGTCTTCACCTATTTCCCGAATTACATCGTGGTTGCGCTGAATTACGGCGGCTCGGTCTCGTGCTGCGCCTTCCCGTATGTCGCCAGCAACCTCGACTTCCCGCCCTACGACCTGGCAATCGGCGACTACGATCACGACGGGCGGATGGACATTGCGGCGGCAATGCCGCTGCAACGGCAGGCCCGCATTTACCACAACCGGGATGGCGTCGCCTTCGACACCCCGACGGTCATCCGGACCAGCCTGTTCAACACGCCGCTTGCCGTCGACTGGGCTGATATCACCGGCGACGGAAACCTCGACCTGATCGTCGCCGATGCCGCGCCGCGGGCCTATCGCTACACGGACACCGGGTTCAAGCTCGTCGACGCGGTCAAGCTGCCGTTCAGCGCCGGGCAGGTGTGGAGCGCCCGAACAGCCAGGCTCAATCTGGGCAACGACCTCTCGCTGGGGGTGACCAACCGCGACCGGGCCTCGCGGACTTTTGGTTCGGTCACCCCCCGGCTGCCGGAGGCCATGGTTCCCATCCCCAATTCGCCCAAAGCCGGCAGCGTCGCCATCGGCGACATCGACGGGGATGGCGACCTGGACCTCGTCTTCGGCAGCGCCAGCATTGCGGACTCGAAGATCTCGGTCCGCTATAACGAAGCCGGCTCCTTTGCGAACGGGGCGATCATCAATACCGGCGCCGGGCCGCACTCGATCGCGATCGGCGACGTGACCGGCGACCACAACCTCGAAATCGCGGTGAGTACGCTGAGCGACGACCGGGTCTACTACAACGGGGCCTCGATCTTCAACAGCCCCACCTCGGCCAGGCCCTTTCACATCCTCGCCCTCGGCGACGGAACCGGCGACGGCAAGCTCGACCTGCTGGACGTGAGCAAGGGCGGCAAAGCGATCCTCTACAAGAACACTGGAAGCGGCCTTAGCCCGGTGCCGGCCTGGACGTCGCAGGTTGCCACGCTCAACCCCAAGGCCGTCGTCTGGCTGGACTACGACCGCGATTACTACCTGGACTTCGCGATCGCCAACTACGGCGAGCCCTCCCAGCTTTATCACAACCTCGGCGACGGGACGTTTGCCCTGGCCTGGGAATCGCCGCCTTATTCGGCCACCTCCATCTCCGCCGCTGACTTTAACGGCGACGGGTATCCCGACCTCGCCATCGGCAACGACGGCGCTCCGAGCGTCGTCTTCGAGAACCTGAACGGTTCCTTCGGCTCGACGCCGGTCTGGTCGTCACCCACGATCCGCCGGACGACCGGCATCGCCTGGGGCGACTGGAACAATGACGGCTATCCCGAGCTGGCCCTGTCCAACATGAACGGGGCGCTGCAGGTGTTCGCAAACGCGGCCAGCGCGCCCGGCGTGCCGGCCCTGGTCTTTGTCTGGAGCTCGAACGAGAAGTATGCCTTCACCGGGCTGGCCTGGGGCGATATCAATGGCGACGGCTATCTCGATCTGGTGGCCAGCCAGTCCGGGACCGACACCGACGGGGTGTACTACAACACCACCGTCGCCCCGGCCCATCTTGCCTCGAACTACCTGCTCAGCCAGACCCTGCCGGTCAACCCGGCCTACGCACGGGTGCCGCGCCCGGGCGCAACACACGATGCCTATCTCTACTCGTCGTCGGAAGTGCTGGGCGCGTCTGGCGCCACCAGCCTGACCGTGACCTACAAGGTCTTCGACCCCAACAACGGCCGGAACCCGCTGGTTCGCAGCGCGTCGCCGCCCGCCTATGGCCGGACCATTGTTAGCACCGTGCTCGAGTACTCGCCGGACGGCGGCTCCACCTGGCAGAGGGCCACCCTGGCCATGTCCACCGCCCTGCCCATCTCGAATACGACTCTGACCGGCACTCTGGGCACGCTGGTATGGGACGCCGGCAAAGACGGCGCGGTCAGCGATAACGCCCGGCTCCGGCTGCGGATTGTGCCCGAGACCAAGGTCGGGCCGGTCGACCGCGGCTCCAGCCTGGCGATCAGCCCGCCGTTCCAGGTTCGGGCGCTGACCTGCATCTGGCCGTCGGGGGCCAGCGTCACCGTCGCTCCCACCCCAACGATCGCCTCCGGCGTCTCGGTCCGCTTCGACGGCTTTGTGGCGGCCGCCTCCGGTAACACCGTTTTCAAATGGCAGTTTGGCGACGGCACAACCGCTTATGGCCAGTATTCCATTCACACCTTCCCGCGCGACGGCCGCTATACGGTTCGGCTAACGGTGATCACCGATCCGTGCCCCGTGTCGCGGCCGGTGTCCGCCTCGGCTGTCGTCACCGTCGGGACGCCCACGACGTTCGTCCAGTACCTGCCGCGGGTGGCCCGGTCCCTGGCCTTCGGCGCGATGCCGTCGGCGGTGGCGGCCGCCCCCAACCCCGCGCCCGCTTTCCAGGTCGATCAACTCACCGGGACAGTCGCCGACGGCTTCACCCGGCTGCGTTGGGCGGCCGCCGTCTCGCCCGACCTGCTTAAGGCCTACCGGGTCTACCGCCGCGCGCTGGGCACTCGCGATCCATTCGCGCTGCTGGCGGAGGTTTCGCCGCGCACCCTGGAGGCGGCCGATCTCGGGGCGACATGCGGGGTCGAGTATCTGGTGACGATGCTGTCCGAGGCGGGCGAATCGCCGCCCAGCCGAAATAGCTACCTCAGCCCGCCCTGCCCATCTTCCGCGCCGGAGGTGAAGCCATGATCAAGCCCCATCGTGCGGCGCTGCTGCGGTCGGCCGTCATCCTCGCCGCCATGGGCCTGGCGCTGGCCATCATGATCCCGCGGCGGGTTGCGGCTGATGCCCCGCCGTTGTGCGCGATCTACCCCATCCCCGCCTACTACGGCGTCAGCGCCCAGCCCTCGGTGAGCGGCGACGGATCGCTGGTCGCCTTCTGGTCGACCAGCGGCGAATTTGCCGGATCCGACAATGCGGACGGCAACGTCGAGATCTTCATTCAGCTTGGCACCAACGGCGTGTTTACCCGGACCCGCCAGGTCACCAACTCGAAGGGGACGGTCCTGGGCGGCTTCAACCTCGGCCCCGCCATCAGCGGCGACAGCAAGCGGGTCGCCTTTTTCTCCGACCGCGACTTGATCGCTGGTAAGAACGCGGACGGCAGCTTTGAGCTGTTTCTCGCCGATGTGGCTGGCCTGGCCGGCAATCCCGACGCGCCAATCACCCTGACCCAGGTGACATCGTCGACGACCACCGGCATCAATACCTGGCCGTCGATCAACTCGCCGGCGAACTCCGATACCTTCCCGGTCTACTACATCGCCTTCGCCTCGGACCAGAACTATACCGGCGCAAACCCGGACGGCAACACCGAGATATTCCGGGCCAAAGTCGATGGCCCGACGATAACCTTCGTCCAGGTCACCTCGACGACCGTCGACTTCACCAACGACTTTCCGGCCATCTCTGTTGATGGCTCGCGAATCGCATTCGCGACCAACTCCAATAGTCCCGGCAGCGCCGCCGCGAGCGTCTCGGTGGCGAAGATCACCAACGACGTACCGTCGATCACCACCCTGCAGTCCTTTGCAAGCCAGACCAACGGGCAGATCGCCATCAGCGCAGACGGCTATGTCGTCGCCTGGTCGTCGGATATCGGCACGCCCAGCGGAGCCGACGACCGGACCCAGATCTGGGTCGCCCGCGACGTGCTGTCCGGGACACAGAACCTTCGCCAGGTCACCTATGTGACGACCACCGGATTGTTGACCTCGACCAACTCCCAGCCGGCCCTGGACCTGACCGGCGGCTTGGTCGCCTTCGTGGCCACAACCGGCGCTGGCTCGTCGCTGTATCTGGCTGTCACCTCCGACGGCGGGGCCGCGCCGGTCTTCATCGACTTCGCGTCGGAGAGTGGGCACCCCCGGTTCAGCTATAACGGTCAGAACATCGTCTTTGGCGCCCCCCAGTCCACCAGCGGCCTGTCCGCCTCGACCGTCAAGTACGGCGACTGCAAGAACACGGACCTCAAGATCTCGGGCTCGATCACTCCGACCGGCCCCAACCCGGGCGAGTTCTTCACCCACACCCTGCGGATTCAGAACATCGGCCAGTACGCGGTCAATGGCGCCGTTCTCGATGTTCGACCTCCGGAAGGCATCTCCGCCGTGGCCTCCGACATCCGCCTGGCGATTACTCAGGGCGCCTGCGGGTCTGTGAACCCAACCTCGATGACCTGCACTCTGGGCGCCCTCCTCGGGGTCAATCAAGTGGTCACCGCGACCGCGAGCTATAGACTCCTGCCGACCTCGACGAACACGGTGGTGGGCTACTACACGGTCACCTCCCCGCTCTCGGACACGAATCCAGCCGACAACGCCTTGGCCCTGCCCGTCTTCGTAAGCGCCGCCGACAGCCAGGCCGGGATCGCAGTCTTCCCTGATAGCCTCGCCCCGGGCGAGACCGCGATCTATACCTTCAGCGTGACCGCCCTCGGCCCCAATCGCAGCCAGACCGGGACGTTGAGCGCGTCGCTCAGCCCGTCGACGACCGTCCTGTCCCTGACCCCGGGCCAGACCGTCTCGTCGGCCGGCAATCTGGCCTGGACGGTGCTGCCGATCGATGTCGGCAACACCCGCATCTACACCGCCCTGGTCCGGGTCGATCCAACCCTGCGCGCAACCCTGACAGCCACCGTCGTTATCTCGATGCCGCGCGATCCCAACGGGGATAACGACAGCGCATCGGTCGCGACGGCCATCAGCCCGCGGGCCGCGCTGAGCATCTCGAAGTTCGCCCAGACCGGGGTGGCCTACACCGGCGACTGGATCACCTACACGCTGCGGGTGACCAACGCCGGCCCGTCCGCCGTGAGCGCCGTCCGGATCGATGACCTGATCCCCGACGCCGTGTTCGACAATGTGTCTTCGTCGACCAGCCTCGGCAGTTGCGGCACGCCCAACATCACCTGTCTGATCCCGAACCTGCCGCCCAACACCACCGTCGTCATTGCCATCGGCGCGCGGGTGTTCACCGACACGTCGATCTTCTACGTCAACACAGCCGTGGTGGTGACGGCCACCGACCCGGCGCCGAGCGGCGTCTCGTCCAGCGCGTCGGTGACCGTCGCATTGAACATGGTCGACCTGCAGGCGCGCTCGACGACAACGCCGGTGTTGACGGCCGGCCTGGCCGGCAGCTATTCGTTTGCGGCCTATAACTCGGCCCCGGCGGCGGTATCGAACGTGATGCTGACCGCCTCGCTGCCGTCGGCGATCACCGGCACATCGGTCATCTCCGCCTTCAGCGTGGCCGGCAACCCCGGCCCGTCCTGCGTCTATTTGCCCGATCCGGACAACAGCCTTGTGTGCGCGCTGCCGTCGCTGACCGGCAATACCTCCTTCACCGCCACCCTCAACTTCACGGTCAATCCTGGAGCCACCGGCATCTTCACCGACGCTTTTACCGTTTACGCGCGCGCCCAGGACAACGCCCCTGACAACAACACCCTCACCCGAACGGTTGCGCTGGCCGTCAGCGCGCCGCTGACAGTCAGCCTGGAGGCCCAGCCGGGGCTCGTTGTCGGAGGGATTGTGACCTACACCACGGTGGTGACGAACCCCGGCCCATCGCTGGCGCCCAATGTCGTGCTCGTCCAGGCCATGCCGAAGACCACCGACCTTGCCTTTGGCGAGGCCCAGGCAGATGGCGGCGCGAGTTGCGCGGCCCGGGAGGGGTTCGTCTTCACCTGCACCCTCGGCTTGCTGAGCGGCAATCAGGGTTTCAACGTGATCTTGACGGCCACCGTCAACGTGACCGCGGCCCAGGTCTACACCACGCAGGCGATGGTTTGGTCCGATGCGCCCCCAACGACCAGCGACGCCCCGGCCCGGGATGTTCTGGTCCAGGCGGAGGGCAACCTGATCGTCACCAAGGTCGCCAATGCGCAGGTGGCGTACGACAACGACAACGTCGTCTTCACTGTCCTGATCACCAACGCCGGCCCGCGGGCCGTCTCGGGCGTGGTGATGACCGATCTGGTGTCATCGCTGCTGCTCGACAATAGCGGCCGCCTCGTTTCGGCTCCATCCCCATCCGCGGGCGGTCGATGCAGCAACAGGAGCACCGAGCCGATCCGCTGCACGTTCAGCACGATCGGGGCGGGGGCCACCGCCACCGTGACCATCACCAGCAGGGTCAACAGCAGCGCCAGCGTGTGGGTGACGAACACTGCCAGCGCCTTTGGAAATGGCGCCGAGTCGGATCCGGCGGACAACGCCGGGTCGGCCTACGTGGCGATCAACGCCTACGACCTGGAGGCGCGCCAGAATTCGGCCGGCCCAATCGCGGCCGGGACACAGGGCTCGTGGACGTTCTACCGGAGCAATAACTCGCCCCAGAACGCTTCGTCGGTGACGCTGGTGGCGACCCTGCCGGCCGGGATCAACGTGACGGGCCAGAGCCCGGCCGGCTGTTCGTTCGCGGCGCCTACATTGAGCTGCTCGGGGATCACCGTGAATGCGGGGGTGAGCGCCCCGGTCTATGTTACGTTCACCGTGGGCGCCGGCCTGACTGGCACGCTGGTCAACACGGTGACGGTCTCCATGGCCGGGGCGCTGGATCCGAACCCGGGCAATAACACGATTGTCTCGGTCACCCAGATCGCGGTCAGCGCTCCGCTCACCGTATCGATGCGGATACCGCCGCTCGCGCCAGCCGGCGGGATCATGACCTACACGATGCGGGTGACCAACACTGGCCCGGCCTCCGCGGCCAGCTCGGTTCTGTCCGTTGGACTGGCCGCCGAGGCGGGTCTGTCCTATGGCGCCCCAATCGGGCCGGGCTGCGGGCCGGTAGCCGGCGCGACGCTGACGTGCGCGCTCGGCACGATCCAGTCCGGCGCGTCGTTGACCGTCTTGCTGCCAGTCAATGTGGCGTCGGTGCCGGACAGCTATGGCGGCGTGGCGTACGCCTATTCGGCCAATCCGCCCACGACTCAGGCCCAGCCGGCCGTCTCCGGACGGATCATATCGCTGACCCAGATCTCCCTGGTCAAGACCGCGAACACTGGGCTGGCCACGAATGGCGACACGATCACCTACACGCTGCTGGTGACCAACCCATCCTCGAGCATGACCCTGACCGCGGCCGTCGTCGTGGACGTGCTGCCCCCGGGAACGCAGCTCATCACCGTCACCGCGTCGGCCATCGACCCGCCCGTGTGCGCAACGAGCCTTGTCGTCTCGTGCGGGCTGGGCGCGCTGGGCGCCGGCCAGTCGGCCTGGGTCACCATCACCGCCCTGATCACGGCCACATCGCCGGGCCCGTTGACCAATACCGCATCTGCCTCGGCCTCGGCCGCGGATCCGAACGTGCAGGTGGTAGGGGCCAACGCCACGGCCGTGGTCACGGCCGCCGCTGTCGATCTGCGGGCGGTCTCGCCGGCGCAAATCCCGTCGCCGCTGGTAGCGGGGAACAGCTACGTCCTGGCCTACGGCGTCGCGAACGCCTCGGCGACGGCCGCCGCCGACGTGACCCTTACGGCATCCCTTCCGGTCAGTATCGCGGTCGGGCCGCTGGCGCCGGGTTGCGCTTATGCCGCGCCGGCTTTGACCTGCCCCGGCCTGACCGTGGCGGGCGGGACGACGGCCACGGTGAACTTCACCTTCACCCTGAACGACACCGCGAGCGGCTCGTTTGTCGAGGTGATCCGGGTGGCCTCGTCGTCGCAGATGCCCGACCCCAGCCCGGCCAACAACGTGCTCACCCGCACCACGCCGATCTCAGTCAGCGCGCCGCTCACGGTCAGCATCCTGGGCGCCGCGCCGGCTACGACGACGCTGCCCTTCACCTACACGGTCCTGGTCACAAACAGCGGACCGTCGCTGGCGTCTGGCGCGCGAATGACCCAATCGCTGCCGGTGATCGCCGGGCTGACCTTCGGCGTCCCAATCACTCAGCCGGGCGCGAGCTGCAGCGCGGTGGTCAGCGCGAAGTTCAGCTGCAGTCTTGGCAATCTCGGGTCCGGGGCCGCGGCGATGATCGCGATCACGGCTACGGTCACAAGCGTGCCGGCCTCGCCCTTCACGACGACGGTGACGGCCTTCTCGCTGGCGGACCCGACGATGATCGGGGCTCCGGCGGTTGTCACTTACGCCCTGGAGGTCCGGGCCCCGCTGACGGTCAGCGTGTCTGGCACAGCGCCGGTGACGACGACGGCGCCGTTCACTTACACGGTCATTGTCACGAACACCGGGCCATCGCTGGCGGCGGGCGCGCGGATAACCCAGGTCCTGCCGGCCGCCCCTGGACTGGTCTTTAGCCCGCCAATGGCTCCGCCCGGCGCGACCTGCGCGCCGCCCGCGGCGGGCCAGTTCACCTGCAGCTTTGGGGAAGTCGCGGCCTCGGGGACGCGGACGGTGATCATCACCGCGACCGTGGCCAGCGTGCCGACCACGACCTTCACCACCACGGTCTCCGCCTATTCGCTCGCCTCGCCGACGACGGCCGGCGCGCCGGCTGTTGTCAGTTACCCGATCGTGGTGGCAGCCCTGCTTACGGCGAGCGTGAGGGGCACGTCGCCGGTGACGACGACGGCACCCTTCATCTATACGACGCTGATCACCAATACGGGGCCGTCGGTGGCAGTTGGCGCGCGGATGTCGCAGACGCTGCCCGGGATTCCGGAGCTGACATTTGGCGCGCCATCGGTCTCCGGGGCGGGGGCCTGCGGGTCGGTGGTCGCGAATGCCTTCGGCTGCGGTCTGGGTGATCTGCCCGTGCTGGCTGTGGTCCAGGTGACAATCACCGCCACGGTCTCGAGCGTTCCCACCCAGACTTTCACGACCACGATCACGACCTTTTCGCAAATCGCGCCCACGACCAGCAGCGCGCCGCTGGTCGTCACCGACACCCAGTAGGGTGCCCCGGAGGGTGACGCCAGGCGCTTCTACTCGATCCGCATGTCCTTGAGCGCTCTGGCCATCTGATCGATCTTGATGGACTTGTTGGTCTTGTTGACGACCTTCCACATTTCTTTGAGCAGGACCTTCTTGGCCAGCGGGCCACGAATGACGTCATAGGCTTCCATCAGTTGGGTCAGGAGCACCTGGTCGCTCGAGTTGACTACGCCCATCAGTCTGGTGATTTTCAAATAGTCCGGCATTCTGCGTCTCCCGTATTCAGACCAGCGGCCCAATAAATCTGGTCACATTCTAGCGGGGTGATCGGCGCTGTCAAGGAAAGGCAAATGCGCATGAAATCAACGCGCACCCGGTTGACAGCAATGGGCCACTGTGGTAAACACAAACATGGTCAAGAAAACAAGTATCGGTTCGAAGTCGTCCAGCGCGCCCAAAGAGACCCCGCCTGAAGAGGCGCCCAAGCTGCCCAGTTTTCTGAGTGGTTGGGCGGCGGAATTTGAGCGCAACAAGGACTATATCGAAGAGCAGCAGAAAACAAAACTGGAGGAGATTATTGCGTCTGAGTCGCCCCCGCCGGACGATCCCCCGATGGATGAAATGCCCACGGAGGAGGCGCCCGCCGACGAAGACGCTCCTGCTGATGGGGAGGCCCCCGCCGACGAAGAGGCTCCCGCCGACGAAGAGCCCGCAGCCGAGGAAGAGGCGCCGGCCAAGGAAGAAGCCCCTGCCGAGGAAGAGGCGCCCGCGAAGAAACCGTCCAAGAAGAAGCCGGCCAAGAAAAAGGCAGTGGCGAAGAAGAAGGCTCCGGCCAAAAAGAAGCCGGCCAAGAAATAGTTCTGAACTTGAATAGGCCGTTGACGCCCGGCTCCGGCAGCCTTTTTTGGGGAAGGCGAGCGGCAGGAGCCTGGCGTTTTTGCGGAGAGACGTATATCCATTGTGGCGGGGACGTAGCCTTCGACTTGCGCGCGCGGGCCGGTCGGGGACCACTTCCCGTCACACAATTGACGGCCGCGTGCCGTCGACAAACTGAGGGAAATACCATGCCGTTTACCTGGACGCCCGCAAAGGGCAAGTGCCCGAAAGACGTTCCCGCGCTCAAGATCGCGCTTAAGGCGCTGGCCAAGTCGAAGTCTTCTCCGGCCCTAATTTCCGAGAAGTTCAAGACAGATCATGAATTTGTCGGGCACGAGGGACAACTTCAGAAACTGGGCGCGCGACTGGCCAAGTTGCGAGAGTTGCCGAAGAGCACGATCATGATCAGTTCCTTCGCCGCTACTGCCCAGGCGGAGGTGCAGAACTGGATCGACGACGTGCCGGCCACCGTATTCACGCTCGCCAACGGCACCTGGACGGTCGCCAACCACGGCGGCGCCGTGCCCGCGACAAAGTCTTACAAATTTGCCACGATCGATCTTGTTGCCCTAAAAGGGATGAACAGCGACGACGTGGTGAAGAAGTCGCGCAAGTGGATGACCGAATCCATGAAGACGCCGAAAATCGCCTGCGTGTTTGGCGCCGATGGCGCCCCGCAAATCTACCACTTGGATTACTAGACGGAAAACAAGAGATGGCAACCTATTCAGAAAGGTGGGAAGCGGCAAAGGACAAATTTGAAACCGCGACGGGCGTCAAGAAACCCAAGCCAACGGGCGTTTTCAAGGAGTTCTTCAACTACACATCGTTGTCGCGGAGCATGTCCGACGTCGACAAACTCATCATGACGTATGACAGTTCGAAACCGGATGCCAAGGCGAAGCAGATCCCAGGCATTGAGAAGAAGGTCACCGCCATGTCGACCGGCATTGACACCTACTTGAAGGTGCTGGAGGCGAGCGCCAAGGACGAGAAAGCCGACCAGAACGCCAAGACCGCGATCTACCGGGAGCTAAAGGTGCTGTCGGCCGAACTCAAAGCCATCAAACTGCACGCCAAACAAAAGGTCGATGGCGAGAAAGTGAGCCAGAACACGGCCCTCAGCGGCGTCCAGAAGGCCGGCGCGATGATGAAAGCTTCGCTGGCATCGGCGTGCGCAAACGCGAACCTGGCGCTGAAGTCGGCGCAGGCCGATCCCACTCCGGCAACCTTTAACAAGTTCTTCAAGAAGAGCGATTCGCCGGGCCGCAAGGTTCAGGTCCAGCTCGTGACGGCCGCCAATCAGCTGGCAAAGGGCGCGCTTCCGGCCAAAGACACCGATCCCCGGCACATTGCCGACATGTACACGGCCTGGCAGTCCGAATCGAGCCCGAATAACAGCTTCGCGCTGACGGCCACTCGTCAGCAGGTGTTGGCCCGGATCGAGGACTTCAAGAAGATCCTCAAACTCGCCCAGCACTACAGCGACTCTCTGTAGATCGTTCCCGCGGGAACTCGAAAACCCGCCCTGCCCCCGAAACCGGAGCCTCCCCAGGCTCCGGCTTTGCTTTTCCCGTCCGCAGCTTCGGCCAGCCGCGGCCGGCAACGGCGCTGCGCGGCGCGTTCTCATCCCCCGGCAAGCATCGTCCCGCGCCGTTGTGCGTGTGTTACCATCCCTCAACCGTCGCCCAATCGGGCTGATAAGCATCATGATCGTCCTGGTCTTATTCCTTTCATTCCTGTTCTTTTTCGAGGTGCTTCATGCGCATCCCCGCTTCGCTGCACTGGGTGCTGCGACTGAGCGGCGGGATCTTGCTCGGGACACTGGGTTGGGCGGTCGCCGACCTGGTTCCGTTGAGCGCCCTGCCGCCCCCCTTCGATACGCCCTTGCTTCTCCGTTCGTTGATCGCCGGAATGCTCGGTGTCGCCGGGATTCTGTTCTTTCCGCGGCTGCTCGCTCCGCCGCTTACCGCGCTTGTTGACCGGCTCTCGCAGATGAGCGCCGCGCAGATCATCGCGGACTTCGCCGGGATTGTCATCGGGCTGATCGTTGGCGCGCTGATCTCCGTTCCACTTGGCTTTCTCCCGGACCCGCTCCGCCAGGTCTTGCCCCTGGTGACCGCCTTGCTGTTCGCCAATATCGGCTTCCTGGTGATGAACGCCCGCTATCGCGAAATATTCGCGGCCCTTAACATCCGGTTGCGGACTGCCTCAAAGGTGAGCGAGGATGACCCGGTCCCGCCGTCCAGCGCGGCCGAGCAAGCGCCCGCGCGCGAGCGGATGCTGATCGACACCAGCGCCATCATCGACGGGCGGATTGCCGACATCTGTCAAACCGGTTTTGTGCGCGGCGAGCTGATCGTCCCGCGCTTTGTGTTGAACGAA
>JBKJQK010000101.1:0-4402 GCA_046594095.1 Anaerolineae bacterium
GACGGCCTCGAGCGGGCCCTCGACGACGGCGGGCTGGAGACCGAAATTGCGATCAGCCATCCTGTGCTTGGACGGCTGTTTGGATATTCGGGGATTACCCGAATTCAGAATTCAGAAGGAAGGCCCGAGCGATCCCGTTTCTGATTTCTGAATTCAGCATTCAGCATTCTGAATTCCTCAGGGCCTCAACACATCCAGCCGCCCTGGCGGCGAGTCCCCGCCCTCGATCCGGATGAAGCGCCGATCAGGCCCAAACTCGGCGATCAGCGGCTCGGCGCTGCCCAGTGTGGCGGTCACGCGCCCGCCGTCCACCGCCACCTTGAGGCGATAGAAGGCGAGGTAATTGACGTAGAAGCCCTGAGCGTCCGCGACGGGCGTGTCGGACACGAACATCGGGAACACCCGTTTGATGCGCGGGAGGGGGCGGGTGACGAAGCGGCGGAATTTCGCATCCTTGATCAGGGTAAAGATGGCCCCGCCCGGGTAGGGTGCCCGGAAATAGCAGCCGGCCCGGCATACCCCGCTGGCCACCGCCGCGATCCGCCCGCCGTCGAGTCCTGGGCCGAACGGCACTTCGGGTTGAGTGAACTCGGGGATGCCGGCCGAGACGCCCAACGCTTTGAGCTCCGATACCGAGGCCAGCATCCTGGCGGGGAGGCCGGCAGCCTCGTTGGCCCAGGCCCATAGCCAGCTCTGGTCCTCGTCCGACTCGGTGCCGAGGACCTGGGTGGCCAGCTCGAGCTCCTGATCGTGGGCGTCCTCAAAGATGAGCGTCCCGCGATGGGCGTCAAACGACCAACGCTTGCGGCCGAGCATGGCTTCCAGATAGATCTGCTTGTCGAAGCTGGCCACGGCGTGGCGCGCGAAGAGCTCGGCGAAGGACATGCGGGGGATTTTAAGCCGTGAGCAATTGAGCCATCTAGCCATTAGCCATTAGCCTTTAGCTTTTGGCCTTTAGCCATTGGCTGTCGGATTTGCGCTGTGGAATACTTATTGGTCGAAGGCCGGTCAGGCCAAGGTACGTCGCTGCCAAACTGCCCAAGGACAAAGGCTAATTGCAAACGGCTAATGGCCAATGGCTAACCGCTTTAGAATCCCCCCGATGCCCACCATCCACTATCTCCCGCCCGCGTTTTCGCTGACCGAGGCGGCCCGGATCGCCCAGACTCACTTCGACATTGACGGGGTTGTTACGGCCCTGCCGGGTGAGCGCGATTTGAACTTCCGCGTCGACGCGCCGGGCGTGAGCTATGTCCTCAAGATCGCCAACGCCGAGGAGGCTCGGGCCGACCTGGTGATGCAGCACGCCGCCCTCGATCACCTTGCCACGCGCGAGCCGGGACTGGGCCTGCAGCGGGCGGTGAGGGCGCGCGGCGGAGAAACCATCATCACGGTCATCGGCGCGAACGGCCAGCGCCACCTGGCGCGCATGTTGACCTATCTGCCGGGAGTGCTCTGGGCGCGGGTCAATCCGCATTCGATGGCCCTGCTCGGCAGCCTGGGCGGCGCGCTCGGCGCCATTGATCGCGGGCTGGCCGACTTCGACCCTCCCGTCGCGCACCGCGAGCTGAAGTGGGATTTGCGGCAGGCCGGCTGGATCCGCGAGTTCGTCCATCACATCGACGACGACGGCCGGCGCGCCATCGTCGAGGGCTGGCTGACCGACTATGAGCAACGGGCGCGGCCGGCCCTCGATGGCCTGCGCCAGGGCGTGATCTACAACGACGCCAACGACTACAACATCGTCGTGGCCGGGGAAACCGTCGCCGGGCTGATCGATTTTGGGGATATGTGCCGGACCAACCTCATCTGTGAGCCGGCGATCGCGGCCTGCTACGCGGCGATGGGGCTGCGCGACCCGCTCGCCGGAATCTGCCGCCTCATCGCCGGCTATCACGCCGCGATGCCGGTGAGCGAGGCCGAGCTCGAGGTCCTTCACACGCTGATTTGCATGCGGCTGTGCGTGAGCGTCACCAACTCGGCCTACCAGAAAACCGTCGAGCCGGGCAACGCCTATCTGACCATCAGCGAGAAGCCGGCCTGGGCGCTGCTCGAGGCGCTTTCGGTCGTGCCGGCCAATCTCGCCCTCTACGCCTACCGGGCCGCCTGCGCCTTTGACGCCCACCCCCAGTCGGCGCGCCTGAGCGCCTGGCTGCGCGCGCATCCGTCGGAGCTCGGGCGGGTGATCGAGCCCGACCTCAAAACCGCGAAGCTGATCTACACCGACTGGTCGGTCGGCAGCCCCGAGCTGGGCACCCCCGCCGACATGGCCGACGCCGAGGGCTTCACCGAGCGGATCTGGAAACGGATGAAGTCGGCCGGGGCGGTCGCCGCCATCGGTGGCTACGACCATGCCCGGCCGGTCTATGGCAGCGAGGCGTTTCGGCATCGCGGCAACGACCGGCACGAGTGGCGGACCGTCCATATCGGCCTCGACGTATTCATGGACGCCGACACGCCCGTTTACGCCCCGCTCGACGGCGTCGTTCACAGCTTCGCCAACAACGCCGCGGTTTACGACTACGGCCCGTGCATCGTGCTCGAGCACAGTGTCAGCGACGTTCAGGGACCAATCACGTTCTATACGTTGTACGGCCATTTGAGCGAACCCTCGCTGGACGATTTGTATGTCGGCAAGCCGTTCAAGAAGGGCGATCGCGTGGCCTGGCTGGGAAACTACCCGATCAACGGCAACTGGCCCCCCCACCTCCACTTCCAGGTCATTCTGGACATGCTGGGCAAGCGCGGCGACTACATCGGCTCATGCCTTCCCAGCCAGCGCCCGATCTGGCTGAGCGTCTGCCCGCACCCCAACCTGATCTGCCAGGTCCCGGAGTCGCTCTTCCCGGCGCCGCCGCCCTCGATCGCGACGCTGCTTGCGGAGCGGCATGCCCGGCTGGGCGGCAACCTGAGCCTGTCCTACCGCCAGCCATTGAATATCGTGCGGGGCTGGAAGCAATGGCTCTACGACGTCGACGGCCAGCGCTTTCTCGACGCCTACAACAATGTCCCCCACGTGGGGCACAGCCACCCGCGCGTCACCCGGGCGGCCAGCGAGCAGTTCGCCCTGCTCAACACCAACACCCGCTATCTGCATGAGGGGATTCTGCGCTATGCGAAACGGCTGGCCGACAAACTGCCCGCGCCGCTCCAGATGTGTTTCTTTACCGCCAGCGGGAGCGAGGCCAACGAGCTGGCCCTGCGCCTGGCCCGCGCCAAGACCGGCCGGCGCGACATGATCGTAATGGACACGGCCTATCACGGGCACACGACGTCGTTGATCGACATCAGCCCGTACAAGCACAACGGCCCGGGTGGCCAGGGCGCGCCTGAGTGGGTGCGCGTCTCTCCGGTCCCCGACACCTATCGCGGCGAATTCCGCGAGAACGACCCCGAGGCGGGCGCCAGGTACGCCCGCCGGGTGGCTGAGGTGGTTGCGCGGGTCGGGGCGCCGGCCGGCTACATCGCCGAAACCTTCCCGAGCGTGGGCGGGCAAATCATCCCGCCGGACGGCTTCTTTGAGGGCGTCTACGCTGCGGTCCGAGCCGCGGGTGGCGTATGCATCGCCGATGAAGTTCAGACCGGCTTTGGCCGGACCGGCGACACGTTCTGGGCCTTTGAGCGCTACGGGGTCATCCCCGACATCGTCGTGCTGGGCAAGCCGATCGCAAATGGCTACCCGATGGGCGCGGTGATCACCACGCCTGAAATTGCGGCGGCCTTTGACAACGGGATGGAGTTCTTCAGCACGTTTGGCGGAAGCACGGCGGCTTGCGCGGCCGCGCTGGCCACCCTGGACGTGATCGAGGACGAGGGGCTTCAGGCGAACGCGGCCGCCGTCGGCGGGCGCATGCGTGACGGTTTGCGGGGCCTTCAGGAGCGCTATCCCCTTGTCGGCGACGTGCGCGGGGCCGGGCTCTTCATCGGTGTGGAACTCGTGACCGACCGCGAGACCCGCGCTCCTGCTACCGCCCAGGCTTCATATGTCGCCAACCGCATGCGCGATTTCGGGGTCCTGTTGGGCACGGACGGCCCGTTTCACAACGTCATCAAGATCCGCCCGCCGTTGTGCTTTGAGGCTCATAACGCCGACTTTCTGGTCGAGATGCTGGACCTGACGCTGGCCGAAGACGGAACGAGGCCTTGAATTCAGAATTCAGAATTCAGAATGCAGAATTCAGAAATTGATCTCATTCTGAATTCTGCATTCTGCATTCTTACTTCGTTCGAGAGCCTGGCGGCGGGGTGAAGGGTTGGCTGCGTGCCGCGGACAGGACAAAGTCACCGATGACGCGGGCCAGCTCAGCTCGGGCTGCGGTCTCGTCGATCTCAGCCGGCAGGTCGAGGAAGGCCCGCCCGGCGGTGTCGTCGACGGGGTGGGCCAGCGTAAAGTGGTTGGCGC
>JBKJQK010000367.1:0-3679 GCA_046594095.1 Anaerolineae bacterium
GGGCCACGGACCCCGGTTTGACCAGGCTCCCCCCGGCCAGCCAAATGGGCGTTTCGAAAACCAGCAGGGCAAAAAGGGCGACTTCCAGCCGCCCCAGAATCAAAACCAGCAGCCGGGACGCCCGGGCAACGGGCGCCAGGGCCAGCCGAATCAGGCCGTGCCCGATCAGCCCGCCAAACCCGCCCTGGCCGCCCGTGAAGTGCGGATCCAGACCAATGCCGAAACTGTCTTCTACGTGCCTGGCAAGCCAAGCCCGACCCTCGCCGACGTGAAGATCGGAGACCGGGTCGCAGTGCTCCTGGTCGCGCCGTCCAAACCGGCCGACAAGGCCAACAAAGCCGAGACGGGCGCGCCCCCGCAGAACCTGGTGGCCAAGGCCGTGGCAGTGATTCCGCTTCCCCAGTCGATCGAACTGAACGGGCGGGCCGCTGACGTGACCGCTGCGGGATTCAACCTTGCGGGGCCGCGCGGCACAGAACTCCGCGCCATCAAGATTCTGCCCGCGACCAAGTTCGTCCTGGCGGGCGTTCCGGGCGCGACGATCAGCAGCTTGAAGAACGACGATCCGGTATTGGTGATCGGCAAGCCGACCGGCGACAAGACCGTGGACGCCGCGCTCGTGATCGACCAGCCGATGAGCCGGACGGCGAATTTCGCCGGGATGGTGGCCTCAGTCAGCGGCACCACGATCGTGTTGTGGCAGATGAACGGCCAGCAACTGACCGTCAACGCCGCGAGCGCCATCTTCCTCAAGGGGACGGACATCAATGGCACGATCGCCGATGTGCGGGTCGGGATGCCGATCCGCCTGATCGGCGCGAAGTCCGGCGACACTGTCACCGCCCAGGTCGTGATGGGGGGCCCCACCTTCGCCCCGAACTTCCGCGGCAACATGGGCCCCGGCATGCGCCGGCCATAGGCCCGGAATAACTCACAGGTGCCAGAGGGGCGGTCCAATCGGACCGCCCCTGTTCATTTTTCCTAACCCGACCATGGCCGCATGCCCAGCGTTGCGCCCGTCGCCACCAACGGCATCCATCTGAACGTTGCCCAGCCCAGCGTCGATCTGTGCGACGACGAGCGGCTCGAGTTCATCGAGAAGCCGGCCACGGGGTCCAGCACGAGGAACCTGTCCGGGTCAATGGGCTGCTGGAAGGTTTCCTCCACGGTAACACTGTCTGAACATGGATACACAGGATGAACAGGATAGAACCATCCTGTTCATCCTGCGTATCCATGTTTGATTCCTGACCGTTACAATCCAACTCGTGAGCGCGTCCATCGCTGAGTCCCTTGCGCGCATCCGCGAGCGCATCGCCGAAGCTGCCCTCCGCGCGGGGCGCGAACCCGCCAGCGCGGGCCTTGTGGCCGTCTCCAAGACCTTTCCCGCGGAGGCCGCGCGCGACGCCTATGCCGCCGGGCAACGCGACTTTGGCGAGAACCGGATCGAGGAAGCCCTGCCCAAGCTGGCCGAGATCGGCCCGCTGCCTGACCTGCGCTGGCATTTGATCGGGCACCTCCAGTCACGCAAGACGAGCGACTTCGGCGGCGAGTTCGCCCTCATCCACTCGGTCGATACGCTGAAACTGGCGACCCGCCTGAGCGCCCGCGCGATCGCCCAGGCCCGGCCGCCGCAGGACATCCTGCTCGAATGCAATGTGAGCGGCGAGGCGGCCAAGGAGGGCTTCGCAGTCGCGGGCTGGGAGCGCGATACCGCGATCCAAAACGCGTTTTTGGCCGAAGCCGCCCGCATCTGCGCGCTGCCAGGCGCGCGTGTGCGCGGGCTCATGACCCTGGCCCCCATCGTCGCCGATCCGGCCGAAGCCCGGCCGTTCTTCGGCAGCCTGCGCGCGCTCCGGGATCTGCTCCAGGAGCGCATCCCCGGCCTCGACGCGCCGGTGTTGTCGATGGGGATGACCGACGATTTCGAAGCCGCCATCGCCGAGGGCTCGACGCTGCTCCGCATCGGGCGGGCTATTTTCGGAGCGCGATGATCGCCCTGCCCGCCGCGATTCTGCCCCTGCTCGACCGGGTGAGCGAGGTTGCCGCCCGCCGCCGGATTCCGGCCGCGCTGGTGGGCGGTTCCGTCCGTGATGCCATTCTGGGCCGGCCGCTGCATGACCTCGACTTCGCCGCCCAGGGCGACGCGATCGGGCTCGGCCGGGCGGTTGCCAACGCGCTGGAAGCCGCCTTCTACGTCATGGATGCCGAGCGCGGCACGGCGCGGGTCCTCGTCAATGAACCTGGCGGTTCATTCATTTTAGACTTCGCCCGCTGCCGGGGAATAACGTGGGAAGACGATCTACGCGCTCGTGATCTCACCCTGAATGCCATCGCCATCCTGCTCCCCGCGGATGGGACGCCGCTCCCACCTGAGGTCCCACTCTTTGATCCCCTCGACGGCGCCGGCGACCTGGCGCGCCGGGTGATCCGTCAGGCCTCGCCCACCGCGATCACCGACGACCCCATCCGCGCGCTGCGGGTGGCCCGTTTCGCGACGATGCTGGACGCGCGGATCGATCCCGACACCGAAGCAGCGGCACGCGCCACGGCGGCCCGCCTGGCGGGCGGGGGCGGGCCGAGCGCCGAGCGCGGCCGCGACGAGCTGTTCAAAACACTCGGGCTGAGCCGGGCCGCCGATGCCGCGGATTTGCTCGATACGTTGGGCCTGCTCGAGATTCTGATCCCCGAGGCCGTCTTTGCCCGGCCATTCGCCGCGCTGCGGGCCATCGATAACCTGCTGGCCGAAGCTGAGACGCGCCGCCCGGGCCTGGGCGCCCGCCTGGCCGAGCCGCTGGCCAACGGCCCGCGCCTGGCCCTGCTGCGGCTAGTGGCGCTATGCGCGGCGGCAGGGCCCGCGGCGCTCGATCGCCGCGGGCGGGCGCTGCGCCTGAGCGTCGCCGAAATCGAACGGGCGAAGGCCACCGGCGCCGGCTCTTCCCTATCCGAGCGGTTGCGCGAGCCGCGGGCCGAATACGCCTGGATGCGGGCCGCCCGCGGCGCCGCGCCGGAAGCAGCCCTGCTCGGGATGGCCCTGGCGCCGGCGCCGGCGCTGGCCGAGCTGGGCTGGGGGCTGATCGACCGCTTCGAGGCGCGCTATGCGCCCGATGTCGCAGCGCCGCCGCTGCTGTCGGGCGACGACATTCTCGCGTTGGGCATTCCGCCCGGCCCGGCCGTGGGGGCCGCGCTCGAGGCCGCCCGCGAGGCCCAGATGATCGGCGAGATCTCAACCCGCGAAGAGGCCCTGGCCGTGGCGCGGAGCCTCCTGGGCCAGGGTTGATGCGTTCACCGTGTATCGGCGCCTCGACCAGGGCAGGCGCCGGCGTCATCACGATGAGGAGCAAAACAAATGGAATACGCAAAACTTGGGAATACCGGATTGGACGTTTCGCGGATTTGTCTGGGCTGCATGAGTTTTGGCGATCCAAAAGCGTGGATTCACCCATGGGTGCTCGAAGATGAGGACAGCCGCGCCATCATCAAGAAGGCGCTCGAACTGGGTGTCAACTTCTTTGACACGGCCAATGTCTATTCCATCGGAAGAAGCGAGGAGATTCTCGGTCAGGCGCTGAAGGATTTCGCAAAGCGCGACGAAGTCGTCATCGCGACAAAGATACACGGAAGAATGCGCCCTGGCCCAAACGGGGCCGGCCTTTCCCGGAAAGCGATCCTGACCGAG
>JBKJQK010000410.1:0-3842 GCA_046594095.1 Anaerolineae bacterium
GGTAGCCCCGGTCGACGAGGATCCGGTACACGAGGTAGAGGGCAATTGCGAGCGCCACGAGGCGGGAGGCCAGATAGGTGTACATCCCGAGCCCAAGCATCAATCCGGCCAGGCCATACTCGAAATAGCGGTTTGTGCGCGCGGCGCGCGCGAGCAGAAAGACCGCCAGCACGATGAAGAGCGGTGGAGCGAGCTCGTTCCAACCCCAGCGGCTGAGGATGAGATGCCAGCGGGCGAATGACATGAGAAGCGTGGCCGCAATTGCCGTTGGAATTCCAAACAGGACCCGCCCAAGCGGATAGATCGCCACCACTGTGAGAATCGCCGGAAAAAGCGAAGCCGCCTTCAGCGCATAGAACGTGGCGCCGAAGAGCTTGAAGATCCCAGCGAGAAAGAACATATAGAGATTTGGGGTCTCATACCAGCCCGTCGCGAAGGGCGAATCCGGGCGTCCGTCGAGGATGCGCAGGGCGTCGATGCCGGCATTGGTTTCATCGACGAACAGCCCGGGCGGCACGCTGTCCAGGCGAAAAACCCGAAGGCCGATCGCTACGCCGATGAGGGCGATGACCACACCCGCCTCCCACAAGGCCGGCCGGCGCCCGATGCCGCTGCCCGCCGGCGCGCCACCCTGCACGAGCGCCAATCCGAGCATGCTCAGCGACAGGCCGCCCAGCCAGGCGTAGGCCATTGGGGGCGCGTAGGTCTGCGTCGCGGAAGCGTAGATCGCCAGACCGCAGGCAATTGCGCCGATCCCGAAGAGCGTGAAACCCATGACGATCCAGACCGGCCGCCGCCATGCAGCCCGCGTCGGACTCTGCTCCGCTGCCGTGATCGCCGGCGGACCAAGCCCGAACGCCGCCAGCGCGGCAGCCAGCGCCATTGGAAACCAGCCGCGGATGGTGTCGGCGGATTCGAATCCGCGCAGGCCGAGCAGGGCCAGCGCGAATGCTGCCATCAACGCGAGTCGGCGCTGCCACAGGCGGGAAATGCCGTCGAAGGGTCTGCCAGCGGGCGGATTCATTTGATTGTTGCCGCCAAGCCAAAGGGCCCATTTGGCGCATCGCCCGTGAAGGTGCCGATCCTCAGGCGGTATTCGCCGTCCGGGGCCTCTATCGTCGTCGTCAGCACCGGACAGACTTCGCCCTTGCGCTGAAGGAGCGCGCGCCGGCCAGAAAGTGGCCCAAACTCCTGGACCCACCAGTGACCATCGGATTCGTCGGCGCTCGCAAACGCATCGCCCCGGGTTACCTGCGCGTCTTCGGCCTCTGCCCGTATCTCCGTGCCATCCGGCGCGGTTACGGACACATAGTCGTAGACCGCATCGGCGCCTGGCGCGCAGCCGACGAGCACGGTCAGTTTGCCCCCGGCGATCGTGACGGTGCCAAGGTCCCAAGCCGCCACCCGGCTCTCAGTCGTACCGGTATAACCGCGGTCCAGGTCGATCTCTTTTCCGTCCAAGATATTGAGGTTTGCGCCGACGGGCGGAGCGAGCGCGGGCGCTGTTGTAGGCGCCGTCAGCAGTTGCGGCGCCTGCGCGGCTGCCGCGCGCGGGGCGGGAGACGGGAGGGGCGGAAGCGAGGGCGGCGCCCGGTCGAGCCGCGCATCGGCCGCCAGCCCGAAGGGGCCATTGGACGAGTCGCCGGTAAAGGTGCCGATCTTCAAGCGGTATTCGCCATCAGGCACAACCAGGGTCGTGGTCAGGACGGGGCAGAATTCGCCTTTGCGCGCGACCAGGCCGCGCTGGGACGAGAACGCGCCGAATTCCTGCAGCCACCAGTGCCCGTCGAGCCCGTCCGAGCTTGAATACGTGTCGCCGGCCGTCGTCCGCATGTCTTCGGCTTCAACGCGGTATTCTTTGCCGGTCGAGTCCATGAGCAAAACATAGTCGTAGGCGGCATCGCTGCCCGCCACACAACCCACCTGCAGAGTGACATTTTCCCGGCTGACCTTGATACTTCCCAGGTCCCATGCCGCGGACCGGCTTTCCGCCGTGCCGGTGTATTTGAGCGGCAGCGCGATCTCCCTTCCCTCCAGAACATTGGGATTGGCGCCTGGGCGCGGACCTGGCGGGGGCGGCGGCTTGGGCTGCGGCGAAGGCGGCGGGAGCGGCGCGGCCACGAGATCAATCGGGACGACGACCCGTTTGGCCGGAGTGCGCCGGTCGCGGATTTCGTAGATCTGACGATCAGGGAAGGCGGTCTTCAATTGGCCATTTTTCTCGGGTCCGAGATCACGCGCGTAGATCACATTCCGGCGAAGCAGGGGATCGTTGAGCCAGAAATACTCGCCATAGTCGCCCCACTGGCCTGTTTGCGATTCATTCACGATGACCACGGCATTGGTGAGATCCAGTTTCTCGACCGCCAGGCCATTTCGCCCATTGACGGTGTTGAAATCGCGCAACGAAAGGATTTGACCGGGCAAATAGCTGGTGAAGTTGAAACCGGTCAGGGCGGCCATCAGCGCCCAGCCGGGCGCGTAGGCCAGAGCCCGCGCTGGGGCCGACACCCGAAACAGAGGGCGCGCGACGTTGATCGCGAGGGTTGTAGCGGCGAACAAACCCTGTGCGGTGAGAATGCACAACGCGCCGCTAATCTCAAAAAAGTAGCGCGGACCGTACATCAGGCCGCCCGCGCTATAGCTGCCGTAACTCAAAACCTGAACGATGGCGCCCGACATCAGCAGGAGGTTCCAGCGGCTGATTCTTCCCGTCATAAACGGGATGAAGGCAAACGCCAGAGTCGCAAAATAGGGCCAACCAAACAGGTGGCGCAACAGGCTGACGATGTTCTGATAGATCACAAATTGGCCGTAGCCCAGAACGGTTGCGCCGCCAAAGATCTGGCTGTTGTTGGCCGTGTAGTTCCCCCATCCTTCGCTGGCGACCAGCAAAATGCCCAGCGTGAGCAGCCCTGCCGCCGCGACAATCAACCAGCGCCACCATTCTTTGTGGCGCCAGAACGTGAGAACGACATACGCGACGACCGGAGCGGTCAGGGCCAGGCCCGAGATCGGCCTGGATATGACGCTCCAGCCAGCGAAGAAGCCGGTGGCGACGGGCAGCGCCAGTCTCGCCCACCTGGATTTCGCCGGTGGCTCGTGCATAAGCATGACACACAGAAAGAAGGCGGAAAAGGACGCAAGCGTGACCATGTGCGCCATGAAATCGCTGCCAAGCTGAAGGAAGAAGGGCGAACTCAGAACCAGCGCGGCCCCAAACACGCCCGCCAGCCGACTGGACGAAATGCGCCATGCGATCATGCCGATCAGAATCGCGCACAAGCCGGTGAGTATCGGGTTCACCAGCCACGGCGCGCCCGCAATGACCCCAACGGCCAGCGCCAACGGCCAACCCGGCGGATAGGCCGCGAACCACTTCCCGCCCGCCGCCACATTGAACTGGCTTTCAAAGAACGCCGGCACGCTCGGCATGGGCGCGTACGTCAAGCCCAGGGCGAAGACTTTGGCCTGGAAAAGATACGACTGCGAGTCCTGCACGTGCGGGGCGCCGTCGAGCATTTCCTGGCTGATCCTCGCGCACAGGTAGACGGCGAAGCCGCCCAGCAGCGCGATGAGTGCGGCGGCGGCCCCGTTGCCGATCCGGCGAAGAAGGCGGGCCTCTTTCTCTCCAGCCGGCCGGATCAACCGGCCGAGCGCGACCGATAACGGCCAAAGGGTTCCGCAGATGACGAGCGAGGCGAGCCCGATGGCCAACGCAAACAAGACACCCATCTGCCACGACTTGGTCGCCAGCCCCACCCAGCTTTTGAGCTGGTTTGTTCCCCCTTTCGGCACGTAGGCCGATCCACCGACGCCATTCCACACGTCGCCATTCCAGG
>JBKJQK010000075.1:0-3348 GCA_046594095.1 Anaerolineae bacterium
AACCGCTCAGCGAAGAACAGCTCAGGTGGACGCCCAATCCCACGACGCCGTCGATCGCCTTTCACGTGTGGCACCTTGCGCGCTGGGCCGACTATCTTCAGGAAATGATCAACGGCCGGGGCAGTCAGATCTGGGAGAAAGACGGGCTGGCGGCGCGGTGGGCGATGGAGTCCGGGGACCTGGGCTATGGGGCGACCGGAATGAGCATGGACGACGATGCCATGCGGGCGCTCCGCATCCCCGGCAAGGACGCGCTCCTCGACTACGCGCGGCGCGCATTCTCGGAAGCTCAGGCCGCGGTCGGCAAAATCGGCGACCCCGATTTCCATCGCGTCTACAAAGACTTGTATGGGGGGACGTGGAACGATGGCCAGATCGGGCCGACGATCTGCGACTGGATCGCCCACGACAACCGGCATCTGGGGATGATCGAGTGCCTGATCGGCGTGCAGGGCATGCGCGGCACCGCCGATAGTTAGCCGATACTCGCGGCATGCTTCACCCATGCGCCAATGCAGAGCGCCACGCTGAGATTCACCCGGCGTGGCGTTGAAGATGTATTTTCAACTCGGGCGATGTTGCGTGGATCATCCGCAACCGACAGGCGCAATCCGTAGACCGCTGAATATCGGGCGGGCGGGGCGGGGGTCATCACTCAGGCGAGGGCCCTGGCCACTTCCGCTTCCCAGGCGCCGGCCACGACGAAACCATACTCATTCAGCCCCCCGCTGGCGGCCGGGCCAGTGACGTGGGCCGGCCTGGTGGCAATCGCGTTGTTCAGGTAATCCGCCCGCAGAAAGTGAAAGGCGAGGCCGGCTCGCTCATGGTCGGTATCGTTCGCCTTTGTGGCGTGCGCGGTGCCGTAATTGAAGAAGATCGCGCCGCCCGCCGGAATCTCGATCGGAACCGCGCGGGCCTCGTCGACGATCATACGCACATGGTGATCGCTGCCGGGGTCGCGCTCATGGGCAAACGTCTCCAGAAAGCTGCCCGGAATGACCTGCAGGGTGCCGTTGGCCAACGTTGCGTCAAGGAGGGCGATCCACATGGCGGTGCCCGATGGCCGGGTCGCTGATCTTGAATTAGGCGTTGTCGGTGTGCCAGTCGGTGCCGGCGCCGATGCGGCCCGGCTTGAGAAAAATCTGGTCGAGATGGCGCACAAACGGATCGCCGATCAATTGGCGGATGGCCACCACCACCTTGGGATGGTAGGGCAGAGCCCGCATCAGCGCGCTCTTGTTCTTCAGGGGAATGATCTGATAGTTGATCTTCGTCGTTGATTGGGTTCTTCCGTCGCTGTCGGTGGCCACGTTGCGCCCCAATCCGTCGCGCTTGAATCGCTCAAGTTCGGCCAGGAACGCAGCCACTTCGCGGGCCGTAAACATGCCGGGCGCTACCGTGTACCCCTGCGCGCGGAATTGGTCCACCTGAGCGTCGGAAAGGGGGTGGTCTGAGGTGTCAGGGCGGGTCGGGTTTGCCGTCCGTGGATTGTGTGCGGGTCAGTCCGGGGCAGGCCGGCCGTCACGGATCCCGGCCATCACCGTGATGCCCAACGCGGTAATCCGCGCAACGCTACGGCAGTATCTGGGTATTCGAGTCTCCGTCGTTGACGTTTTTGGTCACGGACAGGCCAAGCTTCGACACCGTGCATCGGCCGTTCGCGTCAACGGTTGCAATGTGCTCGGCGGTCATGAAGCGGGTCTCGCCGCTCCCGCCGGCCACTCTGAAGAACCAGGGAATTGCCCAGGTGAAGGTGCCCCCCGCAGGCGCCCAAACCGGCTCGCGCGTGGCGACGCTGTCGGCGCCCTCGCATTCAGTGCCCTGCGCGCTGTTTCCGCCCTTGAAGCCCACCCAATCGCCCATGAGCGGGTGGATGACAGCGGACGGGCCCTTGATTGTGTCGCCGCTCTTGGTTCCCGCCACAAATTTCCCCTTCTTGAACGGCTTATCCTTGCGAATCTCCACGTTTGACAATTCGAAGCATCCCGTACCCGAATAGGAAGCCGCGCCCTCGCGAATTTCGACCCACTTGAAGGACACATCATTCGGGTGCAGGTAGATTCCGCCCTGAAATCCGGCGCTTGCGGTGCCCTGATGGTGGTAGTCCGCGCCGATCTGGGTAAAGGTCGCCGACTCAGGTTGAACCACGACGAATTTCTTGCTGCCAAGCAACTCCTTCGTGCCCGTTTTCAGACGCAACTCCACTTCGACCGTGCCCGCTTTCCCGCCGCACTTGAGCGTGCCATTGCCATTGCCCATGTCCGCCTTGAGGACGGCCGGGCCACCCTTCACCTTCCATTCCAGGCCGCCGACGGTCGCCGCGGTCTGTTTGGTGTCGGCAAAGACGACCGAGAGTTTGATTTCCTCGCCCACGCCAAAACGAACCGGGCTGTGGCCCGCGAAGTTGTCATACGAAACGAGTTTTAGCGTAACCTTCACCGATGGCATTTTTGGGTTCCCTCCATAGATTGTCGATCTGTTGGATGACTCGCCGGAGCGAACCCCGGCGACAAAATATCTTATAGGTAACGCGAGAAACGCGCAAGGGCGATATGAGCCACCTGGCGGGCCCGCTGGCATGACCACCGCCCCCCGCGCATAATCCAGCCCATGCCAACCCAATCCAACACCCGCCTGACCATCCTCGGCAAACGCATCCGCAAGCCGCTCAACAAACTCGAGTGCATTCCCAAACCCGAGCACGTCCAGACGGTGACACTCACCTGCACCGAATTCACGTCGCTATGCCCGGTCACCGGCCAGCCCGATTTCCAGACCGCCGTCATCGAATACGCCCCGCGGGACAAATGCGTGGAGTCCAAGAGCCTGAAACTCTATCTCTGGACGTATCGCGAGCAGGGCGCGTTTTGCGAGGCCCTCTCGGCCAGGATCGCCCAGGATATCGTGAAGGCCACCGCCTGCCACTGGTGCCGGGTGACCATCGATCAAGCCCCGCGGGGCGGGATCGCCATCAAGTCGGTCGCCGAGATCAAAGGCAGCGCTGCGACATCATGACGCTGCTCTATATCGCGGGCCCGCTGTTCAATTCGCATGAACGGCAGTATCTTGTCGCCATCGCTGCCGCGTTCGAACAGCGCGGTTTCAAGACGTTTTTGCCGCACCGCGACGCGGGGGTGATCACCGAATGGGGCGACCCCACGCGCCGGCGCGTGTTCGCGGCCGACCTGGCCGCGCTCGACGCCTGTGACGCGTGCGTGGCCCTTCTCACCGGCGCCGACCATGACTCGGGCACCTGCGTGGAGTTGGGTTATCTGTATGCGTTGGGCAAGACCTGCTTTGGCCTGACCGATGACCTGCGCTCGATCACGCGCAACAACATGGTCTGGG
>JBKJQK010000301.1:0-5501 GCA_046594095.1 Anaerolineae bacterium
TTGGCCAGCTCATCCAAATGCTCCGGCACGGTCGCCTTCGGCATCAGCGTCGCCCCGGGAATGCGGACGATGTCCCACTCGTTCGGCTCGCGAACATCGATCAGGCGCGCCCCGCCCAGGCCCGCCTTCAGTCGCTCGGCCAGCTCCTGCACGGTGATCTCGGGGATTGCCCCCTCCGGCGCCGCATCCGCAGCCGGCTTCACCCCGCAGAACTCGTCGTAGTCGATGAGCCCGTTCAGGGTTGGGTGCTCGCCGCAGATCGGGCACTCCGGGTTCTTGCGCAGCTTGAGCGTCCGGAAGCTCATCTCCAGCGCGTCATAGACCAGCAGCCGGCCAATCAGCGGCTCACCCGCGCCCGTGATCAACTTGACCGCCTCGGTCGCCTGGATGACGCCGATCACGCCGGGCAGCACGCCCAGCACTCCGCCCTCCGCGCACGACGGCACCAGCCCCGGCGGCGGCGGCTCGGGATACAGACAGCGGTAGCACGGGCCATCCTTGGCCCCAAACACGCTGGCCTGCCCATCAAACCGGTAGATGCTGCCATACACGTTGAGTTTGCCCAGTAGCACGCATGCGTCGTTGACCAGATAGCGGGTCTGGAAATTGTCGGTCCCGTCCACCACGATGTCGTACTCGCGAATCAGGTCCAGCGCGTTATCGCTGTTCAGCGGCTCGTTGTAGGTGTCGACGTTGATGAACGGGTTCAGATCATGGATCCGGGCCTTGGCGCTCTCAACCTTGAGCTTGCCCAGAGTGCTCGTGCCGTGGATGACCTGGCGCTGCAGATTCGACTCGTCGACGGTGTCGAAGTCGATCAGCCCGATCGTGCCCACTCCCGCCGCGGCCAGATAGAGCGCAGCCGGCGAACCCAACCCTCCGGTCCCGACCAGCAGAACTCTGGCCGCCTTGAGCCGCTTCTGTCCCGCCACGCCGATATCGGGCAGGATGAGATGCCGCGAGTAGCGCCGCATCTCGTCGTTGGTGAAGCTGACATGGCTGGTGTCGAGGTCCAGCCCGCCCGCCACACTGGGGACGATGCTGAGCGTCGCGCCTTCTGGTAGAGGCGTGTCGAGTCCCTGCAGATACCGCACGTCCTCATCGCCGAGATAGACGTTGACAAAGGGTCTGACCACGCCGGTTTCGGTGAAGAGGTGCGGCTTCAGGCCGTCGTGGGCGGCAGTCAATCCGGCCAGAGCTTCGCGGACGGTAGCCGCGGCAAGGACAACCTGCTTGGCCCCGCCGGCGTGCGGGCGGAGCGGAGTGGGGATTCGGACGGTGATGGACATGTTTTTGATGTGCGTCAAACGATTTCGAGACTCTCTTCGTCAAACGCTTCGCGCCCGTCGCGCAGGACCCAGGATTGGGCCTGCCCGGCGCGGCCGGCGTTGACCGACATAATGACAAACGACACAACCGGCCAGGCCCACATCCGATCGGTCTCGGACGGCGAGCACGGCCAGTCGGGATGGGAGTGGAAGAAGCCGATGATATCCAACCCGCGCTTGCCGGCCGCGCGGTCGGCCTTCACGATGTCGACCGGGTCGATCGAGAAGCGGTCGCGCAGATCATGGCTTTCGTCGCCCTCGCCCGGCGCCCAGGCGTTGCGGACGGGGACCACGTACGCCGCGCGCTTGTCCTCCCCATCGATTTCGCCGATGAGGATCCCGCACGCCTCGCCCGGATAGCCAGCCTCGAGGTGCGCGCGCAGCGTCTCATACTCGGCCTTCGGAATCGTGATCATCCCTGGCGCTTGCGGCTCTGAATCGGGACCAGCCGGGCCTTGTTCACCCGGAACTGGTAGTACAGGAAGCAGCCCACGCAGAACCCGCACAAGGCGACCAGGGCCGCGAAGGCGACCGCCACGGAGAACACCCAGCCCAGCCAGACCGCGCCAAGCAGGAAGGCGATCTGCGCGCCGCTCAGCAGGATGACGGCGATGGTGTTGTTAAAGCGTTGGACCCGGGCATCCTCGCGCGGGGCGTGCTCGACCGTGTTCTTGAAAAAGGTCGAGCCAATCTTGAAGATCAGGCTGCCCCGCCGGCCGAACAGTGCCGCCGGGAGCAACAGGGCCAGGACCGCCGTGGTCAGCAATGGCTGGTTCAGCCATAGGCCCAGAAGCACCCCGCCGACGATGACGCCGCGGTTGATGGCCACGATCGGATACGGGATCCCGTCGTCGCAGTCGGCCGGTGAAGTATTTGCGTTCATGATGTTGTCCCCCCGGGTGGATCACCCGAATTGGCAGCGGGCCGGCATCAGCCCAGCGCCTGCAGAATGTCGTCCAGGATGTCCCCGACATCCTCGATGCCGATCGAGAAACGGACCAACCCGTCGGTGATGCCTTGCGCGAGGCGGGCCTCGGCGCTCACATCCCGGTGCGACGACACCGGCGGGTAGGTTGCGAGGGTGTAAATATCGCCCAAACTCGTGGCCGAAAGCGCGAGTCTGAGACGATTCATAAAACCGGCCGCCGCCGCCCGCGTGCAGTCCGCCAATTCCACTGATACCATCCCGCCAAACCGGCCCTCGAACTGGCGGGCAGCCAGCGCATGCTGCGGGTGGCTGGTCAGCCCCGGGTAGAACACCCGGCGGACCCTGTGATGCAGCGCCAGCGTCTCCGCGATCGTCTGGGCCGATTCGCACTGCTGGCGCACCCGCAAGCTCAGGGTCTTGATCCCGCGCATGATGAGCTTGGCCTCAAACGGACCCAGCAGCGTTCCCAGCAGAATGCCGTATTGGCGGGCTGTGTCGGACAGCAGGCTCCCCCGCGCGACGAGGACCCCGCCCAGCGCGTCACCATGTCCGGACAGGTACTTCGTTGCGCTGTGGACGACGAGATCGGCCCCGAGCGCCAGCGGCTGGCACAGCACCGGCGTCGACATCGTGGCGTCAACGATCACGCGCGCATCGGCCGCATGGCCGATCGCCGCGATCGCCCCGATATCGGCGACCTTGAGCAGCGGGTTGGAGATCGACTCGAGCAGAATCACGTCGGGTTCAAGCGCATCGACTTTCGCCCGGACCTCGTCGAGGTTGGTCATGTCGCAGGCGGTGATCTTGACTCCCTGCGCGCCAAAGAAGACGTTCAACAGTTTGTGGGTCGAGCCATACAAATCGTTTGAGGCCAGGATATGGCGCGGCTGCGGCTCCTGTGAGCCGCGCGGGGTGCCGGCCGAGAGCAGGGCGAGATACAGCGCCGACATGCCGGTCCCGCACGCGACCGCCCCGCGGCCGCCCTCGGCGTCGGCCATCAGGGCTTCAAACGCATTGGTCGTCGGATTGCCGGCCCGGGCATAGGTGACCTGCTCGCCGCCCGCCTCAAAGGCGCGCTCGAGCGCGTCGAGGTTTGGGTAGAAGAACGTCGTGCTGGCGTGGATGGGCATCGACGTGGGCGTGTAACCCAGCGCCGAGGGAACGTGCTCACCGGTCCGCACCAGGCGGGTGTTGAGTGAATGTGTCATCGCAGACGAGCCTCCGGCCGAAAAACAAAACGCCCTCCCGCACGATCCGTGTGAGAGGGCGAATAACAGGTATGCCATTGCCTTCTCTCATCTCCCAGCGCCGCGCGCCGCCGTCGGAGTTGGCACCATGCCGGCTTCGAAAAGCCTGCCGGTTGCCGAGGTTTCACAGGGCCGTTCCCTCCACCTCTCTGGATAAGAGTGCGATTTCGTCGTAGGACGATTTGCTATTCGGTTGTTGTCGCGCGATATTACTGACATTTTCCGAGTTGTCAAGATGCCCCCATTACAATCGACGCGATGAACGCAGCCATCACGCCCGAAGTCATCGCCATCGTCCGCCGCGCGCTGGATGAGGACATCGGCGATGGCGACGTCACGACGACCCTGACCGTCGGCCCGAACCTCGGCATGGACGGGCGCTTCGTCGCCAAGTCCCCCGGCGTGCTGGCCGGCCTCGACATCTGTTCCCTGGCATTCACCCTGCTCGACTCGCGCTGCGCGGTGACCCGCATCGTCGCAGACGGCGCTACCATCCAGCCCGGCCAGACCCTGGCCACGCTGCGCGGCCCGGCCCGGGCGCTGCTCACCGGCGAACGAACCGCCCTAAACCTCCTCCAGCGCATGAGCGGCATCGCCACCGCCGCCCGGGCCTTCACCCAGGCCATCGCCGCAGCCGGAGGGCAGGCGAAGATCCTTGACACCCGCAAGACCGTGCCCGGCCTCCGCGCGTTCGACAAGATGGCCTTTGCCATCGGCGGGGGGACCAACCACCGGATTGGCCTCTTCGACATGGTCTTGATCAAGAACAACCACATCGCGGCCTGCGGCGGCAGCATCGCCCAGGCCGTCGCGCGCGTGCAGGCCGGCGACGCGCGCAAACGCGCGATCGAAGTCGAGGTCCGCGACTTCGCCGAGCTTGACGAGGCGCTCGCCCTGAACGTCGACCGGATCATGCTCGACAACATGAGCGTGGCCCAGATGGCCGACGCGGTCAAGCGCGTCCACGGCCAGACGCCGCTCGAAGCCAGCGGAAATGTCACTCTCGACAACGTCGGCGCGATCGCCGCCACCGGCGTCGACTTCATCTCAACCGGATCCGTTACGCATTCGGTCAAGGCGCTCGACATTTCGCTCTGGCTGAGCGATCCGGCGCCGATGGCCGCCTGAGTTCCAAACAACCATGGCCACAGACACGTCCGACATTACCAACCCCGAAGAAATGTATCGCGCCCTGCAGCGCAAACTCGGCGACGTCGTCCCCGAAGTCGAGTTGTTCTACAAGTCACGCATCGCGGCCCGGATCAATGCCCTCAAGAAAGAGCGCAACGCCGTCATCCTGGGCCACAACTACATGGAGCCGGCCCTCTTTCACAGCATCCCCGACTACGTCGGCGATTCCCTCGAGCTCAGCCGCAAGGCCGCGACCGCCGAGGCCGACATCATCGTCTTTTGCGGCGTCCGCTTCATGGCCGAAACCGCCAAGATCCTGAATCCCAAACGGACCGTCCTCATCCCTGCCCGCAAGGCCGGCTGCTCGCTCGCCGAGTCGATCACGGCTGCGGACGTGCGGGCGCTCAAGGCCAAATATCCCGGCGTGCCGGTCGTCACCTACATCAACACCTATGCCGATGTGAAGGCCGAGACGGATATCTGCTGCACCAGCGGCAACGCGGCGGAGGTGGTGGCGTCGCTGGGCGCCGAGCGGATCATCTTCCTGCCCGACGAGTATCTCGCCCGCAACATCGCCCGCGAAACCGGCAAGAAGATTATCTTCCCGAGCAAGGCGCCCAAGGCCGCGGCCGACAAGGACCCCAATCTCGAGTACGACATGATCGGCTGGCACGGCCGCTGCGAGGTGCACGAGAAGTTTACCGTCCAGGACATTCTCGATGTTCGGGCCCAATACCCCGACGTCCTGATCCTCGCCCATCCCGAGTGCTCACCCGAAGTCGTCGCGGCCTCGGACTTCAGCGCCAGCACGACCGCGATGATGAAATACGTCGCGGAGAGCAAAGCCCCGCAATACCTGCTGCTGAC
>JBKJQK010000399.1:0-3215 GCA_046594095.1 Anaerolineae bacterium
ACCTCGCCGTGGTTAAGTCGGTGGATGGCGCGACGGTCACCCCAGGGACGCGGATCATGTTTACGATCGCGTACACCAACTCCGGTCAGGCGGCGGCTGGCGGCACGATCACCGACGTCGTGCCGGTGACGCTGACTCAGGCTTCAGCGACGTGGACGGGACCCTTGACGCCGATCAGCGGCACCCCCTTCGTCTGGGCGCTGGGCACGCTTGCGCCGGCGACGGGCGGGGTGATCACGGTCACCGGCGTCGTCAGTGCTGATGTGGGCAGCGATGCGAGTTTCACAAACACCGTCACGGGTCGCATGGTGGGCGACATTGTTTCCGACGACGACACAAGCTCGGCCCGCGCATCGGTCCAGGGCTGTTACGCGCGGGTCTTCGACGGCGCCAGCGATGGTCCGATACGGAATGCGCTGCAAGCGGCGATTGACGAGGCTGCGCCCGGGCAACTGGTCAAGCTTTCTGGGATCTGTGTAGGGCAGATGACGGTCACAAAAACCCTGACGATTCGGGGCGGCTATTCGCTCGCAAACTGGGCTTCCGCTGACGGAATTGCGTTTCCCGCCACGGTGAACGGCAGCCTGAATGGGCGGGTGATGAACGTGACCGGCGGAACGGTCTCGATCGAGAATATCAGCCTGATCAACGGGCGGGTTTCGGGCGCCGATGGGGCGGGCCTGAGCGTGAGCGCGGGCGTAACGGTGACGTTACTCAGATCGGCGGTTGCCCGCAACGTGGTTGCGAACTTCGCCGCGGACGGCGGTGGCGTTTCCAACAACGGCACGCTCGTTATCTCAGCCAGTCAGGTGACGGGCAATTCGACATCAGCGTCCAGCGGTGGCAAGGGCGGCGGAATCATCAACTTTGGCGCGCTGACCCTCTACAGGAGCTCGGTGCTCTCGAATACAAACAACGACAGCAGCAACAAGGGCGGTGGCTTGTATTCAACGGGATCTGTATACGCGGTCAATACAACCTTTGCAGGCAATCGAGCCGATGGCTTCGATCATCGGGGTGGCGCAATTGCGTTCGACGCGGGGAACGCTGTCCTGATCAACGTGACGATCGCCGGGAATGGCGTCTCGGCGTTTCAGGCGGTTGGCGGCGGTCTTTATCGGGGAGGAGGCGCCGTCACCCTGACGAATGTCCTTCTGAGCGCCAACGGTGGAGGTAACTGCTCAGGCAGTTTGATCACGGCCGGCTACAACCTGTCATCGGACGCAAGTTGCTCATTGACCGCGGCCACCGACCTGAGCGGCACAGTTGCGTTTCTGGGTCCGCTTTCCAACGGGCACCTTGGTCTCACGCTGGCCAGTCCGGCCATCGACCGGGGCGTGTGCGCGGTGTCGACCGATGCGCTCGGGCAGACGCGACCGGGCGCGGGCTCGGGCCAGTGCGATATCGGGGCGATCGAATATCAGGGCGCGGTGCAGCGCGCATTTGCGCCGATTGTCCTGCGCTAGCCCCGCAGGCGGGCCAGGCGCGCAGCGGCGGCCTCGAGCGTCGCCTCTTGTTTGCAGAACGCGAACCGCACGTAGGAACGGCCAGGGTTTCCGGCGCCCTTTTCCCAGAAGAAGGAGGAGCCCGGGACCGTGGCCACGCCAATTTCCTTGATCAACCGCATGGCGAAAGCCACGTCGTCTTCGGCCGCCGACTTTCGCAATGCGCTGAAGTCGGCCATGATGTAGTAGGCGCCTTCGGGCACGACCGGCGCGAAGCCGTTCTCGCGCAGCATGTTCAGGGCGAAAGTCCGCCTGCTTGCGTATCGGGCCTGCATCTCCGCATAATAACTGGTCGGCATGCGCAGGGCCACCGCGCCGGCTTCTTGCAGAGGCGCGGCCGCGCCCACCGTCAGAAAGTCGTGCACCTTGCGGATGGCGCCGGTCAAATCGGCCGGCGCAACGGTGTAGCCCATCCGCCAACCGGTCACGCTCCAGGTCTTGCTCAGCCCGCTGATCGTGACCGTCCGTCCGGCCATCCCGGGCAGAGTCGCAATGGGGAAGTGGCGGTGATCGTCGTAGGTGATGAACTCATAGATCTCGTCGGTGATGGCCAGGACGTCGTGGGCGATGCACAGATCGGCGATAAGCTTCAACTCGTCATAGTCGAAGACGTGCCCGGTCGGGTTCTGGGGCGAGTTGATGATGATGGCCCGTGTCTTGCCGTTGAATGCCGCGCGCAACTCGTCGGGATCGAACATCCAGCGCGTCGTGTCGCCCACCCGGGTTGGGCGCAGGGCGACAAAGCGCGGCGTCGCGCCGCTGATCCACGTGTCCGGGCCATAGTTCTCGTAGAACGGTTCGAAGATGATGACCTCGTCGCCTCGGTCGGTCGTGGCCAGCAGGGTGGCAATGATGCTCTCGGTTGCCCCGCAGCACACGCAGATGTCCGTTTCCGGGTTAACCTGCATCTCGTAGCGTGTTCGATAGAGATCGGCGATCGCGTCGCGCAGGGGTTTTGCTCCAAAGGTGATGGCGTACTGATTCACATCTGCCAGGATGGCCTTTGCCGCCGCCTCTTTGATGACCTGGGGCGCCGGCCAGTCCGGAAAACCCTGGGACAGGTTGACCGCGCCGTGGGCGTTGGCGACGCGGGTCATTTCGCGGATGACCGATTCGGTGAATTGGTGGGTTATGGCCGAGGTGCGCATGGCGCAGAATTTTACCCGGCGCGTCGCCGTTTCGTCTTTTTCGGCCGGATTCGCGGGTTGAGGTGAAACAAAGACGCGGGCCATCACGCGTGGTTCGCGATTGCCGGGGCGAGGGTTAGCGCTAAAATCATCCAATGCAAAATATGCCACCTTCTCGCCCGCTATGGATGTCCGCTCTCGCTGCGGCCCTGACGCTCGCGGCGTGCGGGGCGGGCGCCGCGCCACCGCCGACCGCCGTGCCTGCCGCCCCCACGGCCAAACCGGCCGCAACGGCGGCGCCCGCGGTGTCCGGGACCGTGTCGTGGATGGTCTCCGGCGACAACGTCGAGTTTGACGCCTACAAGCGCATTGCGGCCGCCTTCGAGCAGGCGACGCCGGGGATCAAAGTGGACCTGGTCTACATCCCGGCCAGCGGCGACTACCGCAACCGGCTCGACGCCGACGTCGCGGCCGGCGCGCCCGCCGATGTCGTCTTTATCAACTACCAGCGGTATGCCGCGCTCGCCGCAAAAAACCAGCTCGCGCCCATCGGCGACTACCTGGCGGCGTCGACCAAGATCAA
>JBKJQK010000187.1:0-3629 GCA_046594095.1 Anaerolineae bacterium
ACCAAAGGCCGCGGTTCGCGGAGCGGTCGATCTTCCGGCGCGGGCGCGCCCGCGCCCAGCGATCCTGGCGCCATCCCCGCTGGCGCTTCGGACGCGGCGTAGCGGGTCGCGCCGCACCGATCCGGCCCGCAAGCCCGAGCCGGCAACGGTGGCCGGGCCAAAAGCTGCGCGGCACGTCAGCTAACCCTTCGGGCGGCCCCACACTGAACCGCCGCCCGTTCAAGCGTCATGGGGGCCTCCCAAAGGGTTGGCTGACGCGGCATCCATCTCACCCGGCTCAGCGCAGCGGGCCACAGTGGCCACGCCTCGAGTCGTGCGCCTTCCGTCAACCCCTTGGGTGGCCCCCATGACGCTTGAACGGGCGGCGGTTCGGCACGGGGCCACCCGACGGGTTAACGGACGTTCAAGTCGGCGCGGCGTACGGTTGTCGTCATCCCCGCGCCCCCCATTCACTCGTCATCCCCGCGAACTCCCCGCTTTCGCGGAGATCTGTATGCGCAACACGGCACGGGCGACAAGACCGTGACCGGGACCCTCTAGGCCCCGGTCGGCCTCAACGCGCAGTCTGGCTGCGATACCAGGCGACGGTGGCCTGGAGACCCTGGATGAGCGTCTTCTTAGCCGTCCACGCCAGGTCCTTCGACGCCCGTCCGCAGTCCATAAACGTCGCCCGCACCTCGCCCGGTTTGGCCGGCCCATGCCGCTCAGGCCCGTGATAGCCCGTCATCCCGGCCAATGACCGGAAAATGGTCTTGATGTCGGTCGCCACCCCCGTGCCGATGTTGTAAATCCCCGACCCGCGGTTTGCGGCGGCCAGATTGGCCTGGGCCACATCCGGGCCAAACACGAAATCGCGCTGATTCAACCCATCGCCGAAGATCGCCGGCTCCTCGCCCGCCAGCATGCGGCCCGCAAAAATCGCCACCACCCCGGCTTCTCCGCGCGAATCCTGGCGCGGTCCATAGACGTTGCCATAGCGCAGAATGCAATGATCCAGTCCGAAGTTATGGCGGAAGCTCTTCAGATAGTACTCGCAGGCGAGCTTGCTCACGCCATACGGGTCCAGCGGTCCAGCCAGCGTCTCCTCTGTCGCCGGCAACGCCGCGGGATTGCCATACACCGCCCCACCCGTGGATGCGAAGACGATTTTGCGGACGCCATTTGCGCAGGCAGCCTGAAGCAGATTGAGCGTCCCGACCACGTTGATCTGGGCGTATTCCTGGGGATCGGCCAGGCTGTGCCGCACATCGGCGGCGGCCGCCTGATGGCTGATGACGGCCGGCCGCTCCCGGGCAACTACCTCGGCAAGCGCCGCCTTGTCGCGCAGATCAACTTCGTAGAAACGCGCGGCCGGGTTGAGGTTTTCGCGCCGGCCGGTTCGGAGGTTGTCGACGACGCACACGCTGTGGCCCGCCTCAAGAAAGGCGTCTACGACGTGCGAGCCAATGAATCCGGCGCCGCCAGTGACAAGTACGGTGTCCATGGTATTTTGGGTGGATGTCAGGGGAGTTGAGTTTCGTCGGGCGCAAAAACCGGATCGACCGGCAGCCCGGCCGCGGTGAGGTTGGCCCAGATCGCCCGATCCCGATCGCCCGCCCGAGTATAACGATAAAAACCAATGTATTGCATCCGGCCGCGCGCAAACGGCACGCTGCTGGCGGCGGCGACGGCCTCGTCCACCTTGCCCTGGGCGGCCATTGCCTCGGCGTAGATAAGGCGGGTTGTGTTGTCACGTTTGCCGGAGGCCCAGGCCTTCGCCGCGTATGTGATTCCCGCCTCATACCGCCCGCGCGACAATTCGATCGCCGCGAGACGCTGCAGGGCGGTCAGGTTTCCCGGGTCGAGCGCAAGCGCGCTCGCATAGCTCCGCATCGCGTCATCCAGGTCGACGCTGGCGCGCACCTGATCAAGGGAGGGATTTTCCTGAAATTCCACCCGGTAGACGCTCAACTCCGCGCGGGCCTGCTGAACGACCCCGGCGTTGACATACAGAGCTGTGCGCCAGGCCGGCAAGAAGACAACGCCGGTTGCAAGAGCGGCCAGGCCCGCCAGTCCGATCGCCCCGCTTCGGGCGAGCATCCTGGCGGTCAATGAGACCGGCGGCACACTCAGACAGCGGGCTGCCGCGATCGCCATCCCCGCCGGCAGGAAAATCAGGAACACCCACTTTGTCGCGTAGACGACATCGTCCCCTACCCCATGAAAAAGGACCATCACGATTGTCATGCACGCGGCCTGGACCATCCAGCGCAGCGAGTCATCCGCCGGGCGAGGGCCGCTCTCGGAGGCGCGCAGGCCGACCCACAGCGCGCCAAGTTGGGCGCACGTGAACAGGGCCAGCCCGGCAGCGCCCTGCTCGATCATCAGATCCACAAACAGATTGTGGGCATGCGGCAGAAACCCCACTTGCATCAACAAGGCATACACCGAGAACTGCAGGCTGAATGTCGCGAGACCGGTACCCAGGAACGGGGTTGCAGCCGCCATCGGCCAGGTCCAGAGCAAGAGCGAAGGGCGGCTTGTCACGCTGGCCGCCAGCGACGGGCTGATCAGCCTCAGAAGCCACAACTCGGCGGCGGCCAGCCCAATGAAGCAAGCGCCGATCATCAGGGCTACGATCCAACGGCGGGCGCGACCCGCGCTCCGAAGCCTGCGCCACACAACCCAGACAAGTCCGGCAGCGATCATGGCGGCCCAGGCAGAACGCGACTGGGTCATCCCAAAGACAAGGAACACCAGAGCGGTCTCGGCCATCAGCGCGAACCAGGCCGCCCACCAAAGTCGTCGGCGCGTTGTGGCCCGCTCGGCCTGTCGCCTGACGATGAAGCACAACGCGACCTGGATTGGGAGCGCCGTAGCCATCACGCCCGCGGCGAGGTTGGGATGGGCCGGATAAGCGCGCAGGCGCGGCAACAGCCCGGCAAGCCCGGCGCCGACGCGCTCGAACATCGCGCCCTTGTAGACCAGACCAGCCCAATCGGTCGTCAGTAGAAAGTAGGCGCAGAAGGCGAGTAGCCCAACGGCGGAGAAGGAAGCCAGGATGTATAACCTGCCTCTGGTTCGAATCGACGCGGCGACGAAGAAGATCGCGACGCCATCCGCGATCAGCCAGAAACGCGACTCGGCCCCCGCCGGATCAAACGAGACGAGGCCGGCGGCGGCGCTGCTTCCCAAAAACAGGGCGACGAGAAGGCCGGGCCATTCCAGGCGAAGCGGTTCGCGGCGCAGAACCGCGGCCGCGATCAGCAATAGCGCGACGGCGGCGCAAAAGACGCGGCTCAGAAGCACAACGGTGTCTAGATCCTGTGACGTCATGGCAGTCAATGAATCGTAGCGGGTGGCGCGGCCACTATGCGGGCGGGCCGATGCCGATCAGTTGGGCCAGCACTCGCATCAGGAAGAGCGGGTTACCAATGAGGTAGCGCCGCCACAAACGGCGCGGTTCGCGCATCAGGCGGACCAGCCATTCCAGGCCGTAATCCGTCATCCAGCGCGGCCCGCGCGCGATCCGGCCGGACAGGGTATCGAACAACGCGCCAACGCTGATGAATACCCGGACATGCGTCAGCCGTCCCCGGTTGGCCTGGATCCACAGCTCCTGGCGCGGCATGCCCATGCCCACGAGCAAG
>JBKJQK010000368.1:0-16462 GCA_046594095.1 Anaerolineae bacterium
CCTCGCCGCGCTGGCGCCGTCGACGGCGCCAATCTCGGTCGTCACCAATGGGGTCGATCTCGTGTCGTTTGCTCCGCCGCCCCCGGGCGAGAGGCGCGCGGCCAGCGTGCTCTTCTCGGGCAAGATGAGCTATCACGCAAATGTGGCCGCGGCGGTTTTCCTGGCCGGAGAGGTCATGCCGCGGGTGTGGGCGCGCCGGCCCGACGCGCGCCTGATCATCGCCGGAAGCCGCCCGACGGGCCGCGTTCGCGCGCTGGCTGCGGATTCGCGCGTCACGGTCACCGGCTACGTCGCCGACATGGCCGGGCTCATGCGTAGCGCCGCGGTCGGGGTCGCCCCGCTTCTCTATGGGGCCGGCGTCCAAAACAAGGTTCTGGAGGCCATGGCCTGCGGCCTGCCGGTTGTCGCCACGCCCCTGGCGATCGCTGCGCTCGAGCGGGTGGTTCCCGGTGAGGAGTGCCTGGTCGGCGCCACCCCGGCCGAGCTGGCCGACGCCATAGTTGCGCTTCTGGAAGACCCGGGCCGGGCGGCTGACCTGGGGCGGGCTGGACGAAGGTATGTCGAAACCCGCCACAACTGGGCAGCTATCGCCCGGCAGCTCACCGGGATTTACGAGGAGGCTGCCGGGACCGGGCGCTGATGGCCATGGCTCTTCAGATATCGCCAGCGCCCGTGACGGAGGATGCGGATTGCTCGACCTGTTGAGGCATATGCGGCGTCCGCTAACCCTTTGGGCGGCCGCCGTAACGGGCCTTCCTGCCACAACTCGGTGTGCGGCCGCCCGAAGGGTTACCGGACGTTCAGGGCGCGGCGCTCGCCTCTTTCCGAGTAAAATCCTGATTCGCCCGCAAACGCCAAGAACCCATCCATGACCGCCCCGCCCACCCGCACGACCGACGCACCCAAGCGCGCCTTTGACATCGTCGTCAGCCTGCTCACCCTCATCGTCCTCAGCCCGCTGCTCATCATCCTGGCCTTGATCGTCGGGCTCGACAGCCGGGGCCCGATTCTCCATCGCCGGCGGGTAATGGGGCGGGGCGGGGCCCAGTTCGTCGCCTTCAAGCTGCGGACCATGGTCACCAATGGTGACGCCGTGCTGGCCAAACACCCAGAATTGCGGGCTGAGCTCGAGCGCGATCACAAGCTCCGGGTCGACCCGCGGGTCACTCGCTCCGGGCGCTGGATGCGCAAGCTCAGCCTCGATGAGCTGCCCCAGCTCTTCAACGTCCTGCGCGGCGAAATGAGCCTGGTCGGCCCGCGCATGATCTCGCCGCCCGAGTTGGCCGGCTATGGCGAGGACGCCGGGCGTCTGCTCAGCGTGCGGCCCGGCATCACCGGGCTGTGGCAGGTTTCGGGGCGCTCGAACCTCGATCGCGGCGACCGGGTCCGGCTCGATTTGCAATACGTGCAGACCCGGACGTTTTGGCTGGATGTCAAACTTCTGTTTCTGACCGTCCCCGTGGTCGTGTTTGGGCGGGGGGCCTACTAAGCCAGCATGCTCATCGCCCGCGCCCCAACCCGGTTGAGTTTCTTTGGCGGCGGCACCGACCTGTCGGCCTACTATCTGCGCCATGGCGGGGCGGTCCTCAGCACCTCGATCAATCGCTACGTCTACGTGACCCTGAACGTGACCGAGGGGCGAGCCCTGCAGATTACTTCATCGGACTATGGCACCTTCTATCGCCGGCCGCCGGGCGAGGCGCTGGTCTGGGACGGCGACCTCAGCCTGCCACGGGCCGTCCTGCACAACTTTGGGGTGGAGGATAACCTGGCGATTTTCATCTCATCCGAGATCCCGCCAGGAACGGGCCTGGGCTCGTCCAGCAGCGTGACCGTCGCGCTGTGCAAGGCGATCAGCGCGGCCAGTGGCCGGCGCCTCGGCAAGGAGGAACTGGCCCGCCTGGCCTGCGAGATCGAGATCGGCAAGCTGGGCAAGCCGATCGGCGTCCAAGATCAGTACGCCTCGGCCTATGGCGGGCTGAACTGGATGACCTTCGGCCACGATGGCGTCACCGTCGAACCGGTTCGTCTCGCCCAGCAGACGCTGGTGCGGCTGGAGTCGAAACTGCTGCTGATGTTCACTGGCGCGTCGCATGACTCGGGAAAGATCCTGGCCCGCCAGCGGACTTCCAGCGCCGAGCAGGATCCCGGTGTCATCGAGGCGCTCAAGGCGACCCATGAGCTGGCCAAAACCGGGCTGGCCTGCCTGCAGGCGGGCGATCTGGACCGCTTTGGCGCGCTCTTGGACACGGCCTGGCAGCGCAAGCGGCAGTTTGCGCCGGGCGTGACCAATGCCCGGATTGATCACTTCTATTCCGTTGCGCGCAACAATGGCGCCCTGGGCGGCAAGATCGCCGGCGCCGGCGGGGGCGGGTTCTTGCTTCTGTACTGCGAGGATACGACGGCGCCGCGGGTTGAGGCGGCTCTTCACGCCGAAGGGCTGCGCCGGATGGACTTCCGCTTTGAGCAGGACGGCGCGCGGGTGCTCTTCAACGCCGGTTTGCGCCTTAACCAGGCCGATCCCTGAGCGCGGCGCGCGCGCCGGACCCATTGGCCGAATGCTGCCGACATAACGTCGGCGGCATTTGTTTTTCCCGGGGCTGCGATCCGGTTTGTGGGTGTATAGTTACTACGTTCGCCTCGCTTGTATCGTGCGCATCTTCCAGGGTAGAAATGAACCAAAACCCGCGCCTGAATTTTGACACAGACTCACCGGCGGTGGCGGGCCCTGGCCGCCTCTTTGGCGCGATCGGGCGCCGCGCCTTTGCCCGCCAGTGGGCGGCCTTTGTCGCGCTTCTCATCGCCGTGGACGCCCTTGTGGTGTGGGTCTGCCTGAGCGTCGCCTACGCGGTGCGCATCTCGGGCGAATTGTTCGCTTATGCCGGCCCCAATGATCCCGCCCAGTACGCGGAATACGCCTGGATCGGTATCGCGGCCTGGCTGTTTTCGTTCGCGTTGATGGGCCTGTATCGCCGCGATCTATTGCTGGGCGGGATCGAAGAGTACCGGCAGATCCTGAAGGCGTGTTTGATGGGGACACTGGGCCTGATCATCGTATCGTTCCTGCGCCGCGACGCGAACGAGCTCTCGCGCGGGTGGCTGGTCGCCTCGCTCGGCCTCACCGTCGCGCTATCTGTCATTTCCCGTTTTTGGTTGCGGCGGGTGGGCTATCTGCTCCGCCGGCGGGGCTGGCTGACCGCGCGGGCGCTCATCATCGGGGCCAACGACCAGGGGATTGAGATGGCCCGCCAGTGGCTTGCGAACCCCTCCCGCGGGATGCGCGTCATCGGTTTTCTCGACGATTTCAAACCGCTGGCGACCCCCATCATCGGAGGCGCGACGGTGCTGGGCACGCCGACCGCCCTGGAATCCATCGCGCGTGAATCGAAGGCCGACGAGGTCATCCTGGTTCAGAACGCCGTGGCCTGGGAGACCTCCCAGGAAATCTTCGCCAACTTGCAGGTCAAGCGCAAGTACGTCCTGCGGGTTTCGCCCGGTTTCTATGACGTGCTCAGCAATGCCCCAACGGTCAGCAACAACACCTCCGTGCCGTTGCTCACCCTCGACGTCGGCCGCATCGCGGGCGTGGACGCGTTCCTGAAGGCGGGCCTTGACTACACCCTGGGCCTGCTCCTCAGCGCAGCGTGCGCGCCGCTGGTCATCGGAATCGGGCTGGCCTTGTTCGTCCGGCTGCATTCTCGGTCAGCTGCGGGCCAACCCGTCCTCGACCGGCACCGCGTCTCCGGGCAGGGCGGGGTTGCCTTCACCATGCGCCAGTTCCATCTCTCCGATCCTGCCCGGCGCGACGGGTTCGAGGGCTTCCTGTTCAAGACCGGGTTCGACAAACTGCCTCAGCTCGCCAACGTGCTGCTCGGGCAGATGAGCCTGGTGGGCACGCGCCCCCGGATCGTAAACGGGTCGCGCCCGGGTCTGCGCACGGTGAAGCCGGGAATCGTCGGGCTGTACTCGTTCCATCCCGTTCTGGAACCCACGGATGAGTTGCGCGACGACGAGCGGTATGTCCGCAACTGGACGATCTGGCTGGATACCCAGATTCTGATGAACGCGTTTCTGGCGGTCGTTGGCCTGCGCCGGATCCGCGAGCCAAAGCCCTGAAGGAGCTCACACCCGATGCTACTGGACTTCACCCGCGACTACATTCAAGGGCTGCAGGCCGCTCTGGGCCGGCTTGACCCCGACAACATCACCCGGGCCATCGAAATGCTGATGCGGGCCTGGCGCGAGGGGCGCACGATTTTTCTGGCCGGGAACGGCGGCAGCGCGGCGACCGCTTCGCACATGATGACCGATCTGAACATGATCGTGGTGGCTGGTCAGCCGCGCTTTCGGGCGATCGCGCTGACCGATAATGTGCCGCTGATCACGGCCTGGTCAAACGACACGGACTATTCCCGGGGCATGTCCGAGCAGCTCCTGAATTTCTGCCAGCCGGGCGACGTCCTCATTGCGATCTCGTGCAGTGGGAACAGCCCGAATGTGCTCGTCGCGGCTGAGGTGGCACGAGCCATGGGGGCTCGGGTGCTGGCCTTCAGCGGCGAGACCGGTGGCCGGCTCAAAGCGCTATCCGACGTGTGCATTCTGGCCCCGCATCCGTTCATTGGTACCCAGGAAGACATCCACCTGGCGCTCGATCACCTGATAACCAGCACGTTAAAGGCCTGGATCCGGCGAATCGATGCGTTGTCCAATCGCCCGCTCAAGGCGCTGATTCTGGCGGCCGGAGAGGGTACCCGGCTGCGCCCGCTCACCCTGGACCGGCCCAAGCCCATGTTGCCGGTCCGCGGAAAGCCGGTCCTCGGCCACATTATTGAGTGGCTGAAGGCCAATGGGGTGGAGGATATCGCGGTCAATGTCCATTACATGCCCGAGGCGATCCAGGACTATCTCGGCGACGGGGCCGCGCACGGGATCCGGCTGGTGTATTCGCGCGAAGACTCACTACTGGGTTCGGCGGGCGCGGCCCGCAAGCTGGCGCCTTTTCTCCAGGACGGCCCGTTTGTGGTCGCCTATGGCGATGTGCTGACCGATCTGGACCTGGGGGCGCTGCTGGCCCTGCACAACAAGAAGGCGGCTCAGGATTGCAAGGTGGGGGTCACGATGGCGCTCTATCGGGTGCCCGACCCGACCCAGGTTGGCATCGTCGAGATCGACGCTCAGAATCGGGTGACCCGGTTCAAGGAGAAGCCCTCCCCGGACGAGGTGTTTGGCAATCTGTCAAACACCGGCATCCTGATCGTGGAGCCGCACGTTCTTGAGCGAATCCCGCCGGATGTCGTGTATGACTTTGGGCGGGACCTCCTGCCCCGGCTGATGGAGGAGGGCGTGCCGGTCTACGGGTGGTGCCTGCCCGCCCACACCTACCTGATCGACATGGGCACCCCCGAAAAATACGCCCTGGCCGAAGCGACTTTTGGCCAGCCGCACCTCAATCGAAGCTGAGGGGGTCGACATCAAGGTTCCGCCACTGGCTCCCGCCAAACCCCCAGGGAACGTCATCACCCGCAAAAGCGGGTGATGACGTTCTTTTGAGGTTCGGGAGGTGGGTTCGGTTCGCGAGTGAGATTCCAATTCCGGCAACATGCGAGATGTGTATACAGATCAGCCGGTTCGCGGGAATGAAGACCTACGGGCACCGCGCTGCCTACGTTGTGCGGCGCCTCTGACTCGGCCTGGCAAGCATCGTCGTAGCAGGCCGGAACGCGATCTGGATGCTATAAATGTCATTCTCTGCCGCGTCTTAACGGCGAACCGGGTTGCTCAGGCGTCCTACCTTCTCGATCTCAACCGTGATCGTATCGCCGTTCTGCAAAAACACCGGCGGGTTGCGGGCCTGGCCGACGCCATCGGGTGTGCCCGTGAGCAGGATGTCGCCCGGCTCGAGGGTGACCAGGCGGGACAGGTAGCTGATGAAATGAGGCACGGAGAAGATCATCAGGGCGGTGGTGCTGTGTTGCATCTCGCGGCCATTCAGAATCGCCCGAATGTCGAGCGCGCCCGGGTCGGGAATCTCATCCCGGGTGACCAGGGCCGGGCCGAGCGGGCAGAAGGTGTCAAGCATCTTGCCCTGATCCCACTGGTGGGTGAGCTTCTGGAGATCGCGGGCGCTGACGTCATTGGCGCAGGTGTAGGCCGCCACATAGTCCAACGCTGCGGACTCCTCTACGTTCCTGCACAACCGGCCGATGACGACGGCCAGTTCGGCCTCGTAATCGGGCTTCTGCGTTGCGGCCGGCACGATGACGGTCGCGCCGGGGCCAATCACCGAGCTGGCTGGCTTGAGAAAGATGATCGGGTGTTCGAGTACCTCGGCGCCACCCTCCCGGGCGTGGGCGGCGTAGTTACGGCCCAGGCAGATGATCTTGCCCGGCCGCGGAATCGGGGCATGGAGGGTAACCGCCTCCAGCGTGTGGCGTGCGCTGGCGGGGGCGGACGCCGCGGCAGCCGCGGCTGCGCGCAAGCCGGCGTCGCCGAGCGCGAGCAGATCGATCATCCGGGCGGGCAGGGCATCCGGGCCGGTCGCGGTGAGGTCGATGACAGTCGGGCCTTCCAGCGCGCCGATGCGTGGCGAAGTGCCGGGGGTCGAGAAGGTGACGAGTTTCATGGTTGGGGTGTTGATACTATGGCTGTTTGGCAATGACGAGGATTTTGCCCAGCGTAACCATGCCGTTGCGTGGATCCTGTTTGGGATCAGCCGCCGCGGGAAGTCGCTCCTGCGACGCGGCCTCGTAGAAGCCGAGCTTGACCTGGTATTCACCGGGCGGCATACTGGCTGGGATTGCGACGCGAATCTCATCATCGATCAATTCACTGGTTCGCCAGGACGTTGTTGGGTATGTGCCGTTTCTTGGCTGATCGTCCTGCTGGGCGACAATCTGGTTCTCCGAATTGAAAATGTGGACAAATGCAACGTAGTTCCTGTCCATCGGGCTAAGCGAGCGCCATTGGAATTTGAACGTCGCCACGGCGTCGTTCCGGACGGGGACGGGAAGGGTGTATGTGGCCATACCGATCGCATCTCCGAATCGCGCGACCTGCGGCCCAAACGCGGCTTCCATCGTCTCGAAAACCGTGGCTCGCGACGCCGAAATGCTCAGCCTTCCGATGCGCGCTTCGCAAGCTGTTCCAGGCCCTCCGCCGGAAGCGCCATCTCGCGCGCAGGTGGCCGGCAGGAACGTGTTCAACTCCTGATCGAACCAGAAGATCTTGAATCCGGCAAGGGTCGGGATGGTCCGGTGCGGTCGAATCGGAATCTCGATCAGATCGACAAATGTTGCTCCAGGCGACCATTCGCTGGATGGATAGTTGTTGTTACCGGGAGTTTGCTGCCAACTCGCCTCGAGCGAAGTGCCGTCTATTCCATAAAGCACAAGGCGGACACCGTGATCACGCGGAATGGGTTTGAGCGCGCGCCAGAATAAACGAATCTGCGCCATGTCGCCCACGCTTCTACTCGGTTTGGGCTGGGAGTACCCAAGTAGCTCAATAGCGTCGCCGAACACGAGGCCGCTTCGAACTTCGATGCCCTCGGGGAGCGTGACTGGATCGAGGAGTTCCGGGCGTTCCGCCGCCGGGCGCAGGATGACGGGAGGAGCCAATAGCGAGAAGAGCGCCAGCCCTCCAAGTAGCAACGTCCCCCAAATTCGTCCAACAAGATGACTGCGCCATCGCGCAATCGATTCGGCAATGAGAATGCACACCGCGCTTAGCGCCGGCAAGAAGAAACGCCCGCCGACAAACAGAGCAGTTCCTCGGGCGAGCGGCGCCGCCATAACGGCGAAAACGACGACGAGACAGAACAGGATCTGTCGTCGATACGGCCCACGAACAAGGCCCGCAACAATGCTTGCGGCGAGTACGACGCCAAATAGGGCGACTGCAAATTGCCACGACTCCGGCGGCGCCACCGTGCCCCAGCTGTACTGGCCAACGGCAAAGACCCATGCATCAATCCAGTTGACCTTCTGTACTACCGATAATCCGGAGGGCGTTGGCGAGACGCTTCCCGTGGGCGCCTGGCGATCCGGTACCGCGGGCGGCAATGCCAGAATTCTGTTTGTGAAGCCAACTGCCGCGTCAAACTGGCGCACGGTGCGCCCCTCAGACAGACTGAATCCCCCGATGGTCAGCACTCCGGCAACTGACATGGAAGCGATGAAAAGGGGAATGCTCGAGCCTTCCTTTTGCAAGAGCCGCCAGGCTGCGACAACGAGAATCGCGCCAAGGGCAGTCAAAAACAAGGTCAAGCCATTGTCTTTCGTCAATGTCGCGGCAGCCGCGGCGACCGGGAGCCCAATCCACCAGCGCCAGTCTCGCGGAGATTTGATGAGTTCGGCCATCTGCCAGAACACAATGCTCCCCATCAGCGCGATGGCCGTATCGTTTGACACGACGCCATTCATGAAATTCAGCATGGGCCAGACAGCGTGGGCAAACGCCGCCACAGGCGCGATCATCGGCTTCCCGGGAAACAGGACGCGCGCGATGCGCCACGTAATGAGCACACACAGCGTTCCAGGAATGATGCTGAGAAATCGCGCGAGACGGATGGCGAGGGCGGTTCCACGCCACGGCCAGGCTTCGTCTCCTGGCTCATATACCGTCCATGTGCGGCCTCCGGCCGTGAAGATCGGCCGCATATCATCGCTCGTGTCGATCAGCGCGAACGGAATGGCGGGGAGCAGATAGTAGAGGGGCGGCTGATGCGACTCGTCGTAGGCTGCGATGACTTTCGACCCGAGCGGCGGCAGGCGGCCATTTTGCCCGATAAAGCGCGCGTAGAAGATGTGCCCGGGCTCATCGAACGACTCCCATAGCGGCACGTTCACCGAGGTGTAAACGGAGAGCGCCACATGAAGCAGCGCGATCAGCGCCAACGCGTGTTTCCGGGCAAATCGAAGGAGTCTGGGCTTGCGCATCTTGGGTCTTGATAACGGGCAGACAATGTTACTATGAACAATTCGCTCTGGCCGCTTATGCGTGGGTCGGCAAGCGATCTGGTAGGGATCACGACTTCACGATTTCTCCCGAAATCTTGACAGGCGCGAAGCGTCCGGTATAATCGTTCATCGTCGCGGGCCGCTAGCTCAATTGGCAGAGCAATTGACTCTTAATCAATCGGTTGAAGGTTCAAGTCCTTCGCGGCTCATAAAATGAAACGACCGGGAGATCACTTCCCGGTCGTTTTTGTTTGTGGTCTTTACAATACGGAGATGACAAAACCCAAGGGCCGGCGGTCCGTCCCCGGTATCCCGGCCCGCGCTGCGCCCGTTACGCTTGTTCTTGTGGTTGACAATGCCGGCGGCGTGGCAGGGTTGAACCTGCGCCGCGACCCCGAACGGCGGCAGGGCAACATCCTCAAGGTTCTGCCGCCTGGCGTGCCGCTGCGTGTCCTCGAGGATGCCGCCGCCGCCGCCGAAAAGATTGGGCAGCCTGACCAATGGATCCAAGTCCGGGACAGCTCCCGGGCCGGGGGTTACGTTGCCGCGCCGTTTGTGCGGCGCAGTGAAGCTGTTTGGGTCGATGAAGATGTCATCCGCCTCGTCGTCATGGCCGAGGTCAGCGCCAGCGGCGGGCTTCGCCTGCGCGACAAACCGGATCGTTCGGGCATGGCTCTTGCCCTGCTGCCCGCTGGCGCGGTTCTGATCGCTCTCGATTCGCCCGCCGAAGTCAATCTTGCCGTTGGTGTTGAAGGGTCGTGGCTGAGCGTGCGCGACGATCAGGGAAGGGCCGGCTTTGTTGCGGCCTGGTATGTCCGGGTTTTCGTAAATGTGCCGCCCGAAATTGTCGCTCAGGGCGTCGTCACCGCCACCGCCGCCCTTGCGCTGCGCGCAGCGCCCGCCCCCGACGCGCCTGAGGTCTGGCGGGTGACGGCGGGAACGCCGCTGCGGGTTGCCGATGATGCGGATTGGCCGTCGCGGGTCGGCGTTGCGCGCGCGTTTGTGCGCGTCACCAGCTACGCCTTCAAAACCGGCTACGCGCCAGCAGAGGCGCTTGCGCTCCCGGCCCTCGACCGGCGGAACGCCGCCGAAAACGCCCGGGTGCCTGTTGGCGAGAGCGCCTGGCTTTTCGGGATGCACGATCCCTATGATTCGGGATTGCATTCCAATGGCCGGGCGGGGTGGGTGCTCGTCACTGAGATTGCGAACGGATCCGGCAACCCCGCCTGCGAGGAATGGGCAAACCGGGATTGGGGTGTCGTCACCCGGCTCAACAACGATTACGGCGGGAGCGGGACGATCCCTGTGCCCGGCCAGTATTCGGCCTTTGCTGAGCGATGCGCGAACCAGGCCCGGAATACGCGCGGCTGCCACATCTGGATCATCGGGAACGAGATGAACAACCCGCGCGAGTGGCCCAACCAGGACGAGTCCAACCCCGGCAACAACCCGGGCGATTCGATTACCCCGGAACGTTATGCGGATTGCTACAACCGGGTCCGCGCGGCAATCAAGGCGGTCAGCCCGCGCCACCTCGTGATTCCGGGCGCGGTCGACCCCTACAACGCGCGCGCAGGCAGCAATTTCGATTGGTTTCAGCGCATGCTGGCCGGCCTGGATGACGTGGATGGATTCTGTCTGCACGCCTACACCCAGGGTGGTTCGGCCTCACTTGTATCCAGCCTGGATACCTTTGGCGACGATCCACTGCGCTGGCAGTATTTTCACTTCCGCTGCTACACCACCTTTTTGGACGCGATCCCCGCCAAATGGCGGAGCAAGCCTGTGTTCATCACCGAGACAAATGCGACGCCAACCCAGGCGGAACCGGCCTGGGCGGGCGGCCAGAACGGTTGGACCCAGGCCGCGTACGCCGAGATTCAGCGCTGGAATCAGCAGCCGCACGCCCAGCAGATTCGGGCATTGCTCTTGTATCGCTGGGTGGTCGGGGGCGGGAGTGACGCGCAGTATTCACTCCTGCGCCAGCCAGGGGTTCAGGCGGACTTTCGATCGACGGTGGCCGGCAACGACTATCGCTGGCGGTGGTAGCGCCCAGCGCTCACAAACGCCCCTCATCGCGCGTTCACCGATCTGCCCCTACAATCGCCCGATGAACGACACCTTCGCGCGGTTGCGCGCGCCGCTGGCAAGTGTTCTGTTGATGGGTTTGGCCGCTTCCGCCTGCTCGCCGCCCAGACCGCCCAACCCGCCGGAGATGCTGCTTCTGCCAACCCGCACGCTCGCGCCCGAGCCGGCCCGAACCCAGCCGCCGCCTGGCGGGCCGCCAATCACAGCTGTCACCGTTGGACCGGCCTCCGCCGGACCGCAGCCCGCGGTCCGGCTTATGGTTTGCGCGCCACAAGCCGGGCCATTCGCTTCGATCGGCCCGCTTCCGGCCGGCCCAGGTCAGATTGCCTTTATCGATCCGCAAGGGAATATCGCCCTCGCGGATCCGACGGCCCCCAAGATTCAGCAGGTCACGACCGATGCGCGCGTTTCGGCGGACGCTTCGACCGGACTGGCTTACCTCTTTCCTACGTTCTCGCCAGATGCGCGCTCGATCGCCTTTGTCAGTCTGAACCGCAGTCTCAGTGGATTTACACAGACTGTGCACGTGGCTGAAACGCGCGAAAATCCGCGGATGAGGGCTTTGTTCGCCACGTCGTCCGAAAACATCCCCTATCTCGATTGGGCGCCGGACAATCGCGCTGTCGCATTTCTCAGCCTAAACGCCCGGGCCGGCGCGCTGCGCCTGATTGAGGCTGACGGTCAGAACTCATCCGTGGCCGAGACCGGATCGAGCCTCTACTGGCATTGGCGGTCTGACGCAACTGCCTTGATCGCGCACATTGATGGCACCGCGGATTCCAACGCCAGCGCCCGGCTCTCTTTGGTAAGCCGGTCGCCGATCCGAGCCGAGCGGCTGGAGGCGATGCCGGGTTACTTCGAGGCACCCCAGTTTTCGCCCGACGGCCAGCGCATGCTCTTTGTCGCCCGGGAAAATGGCGACGAATCGCTTGTGCTCGCCGACGCCTCCGGACGGCCCGAGTGCGCGGTCAGCCCGGTGCAAGAGGCGTTGTATTTCGCAGCGTCGCCGGATGGCCGGCGGATCGCCCTGATCGACACGCCAAACTTGCTTGGAGCGCCCAATCAACTTGACCTCATCGACCTCGGAACGGGCAAGCGGATGGCCTTTGGCCGGAATGTGCTTGGCTTCTTCTGGTCTCCGAATGGGCGTTTCCTGGCCACCTGGTCGGTCGTCCGGGATGGCCAGGTGATTGACCCGTCATCGATCCGCCAACCGGCAGAAACGCCGGCACGGACCAACGATCCGCCGCCAACTCCGACGCTGAAGCCCGCCGTCGCAACTGCGCAGCCGACCTTGGCTCCGCGCAGCTCGTCGACGGCCGGCGTGACATCGACCAGGCGCACTGTCGCGCAGACTGTCATCCCGACGCTGGGCACGACCACGCCACCCCCGCCGGTATCGATATCCGATCAGGTGGCGATGCGGCTGGAGATCATCGATGTCGTTACGGGCGCGGTGTTCCGCGTGGCGGACACCATTCCAACCCCGGATTTCCTGCGAGTTGCGCAGTTCTTCGACCAGTACTCGCGGGCCGTGTCGCCCTGGTCACCGGACGGCCGAAGCCTGACCTTCGTCAGCGTGGCGGGTGACGGCGAAACGAGTTGGGTGTACATTTCAAGCATGGGCGAGGACGACCGGATCCGGGTGCGCCGCCTGACGCAAGGGACGCTGTCGTTCTGGTCGCCCCGTTGAATGAGGCAGGCATGGCATATCTTCGAACCTGTGGTCAAGCGCTCGGCTTCAGCGCGATCGCCGTGATTCTGGCCGGCTGTGTGGCGCAATCGCCGGCGGCATCCCCGCGTTTTGAATTGCCGCAGCAAATGCGGCTTCCGCAGAACAACCTCGCCACCGCCCTGGAACGGCGCTCTGGCAAGATCGCCATTGTCGATGGGCTGGGCAATGTCGTGGTCATGGACCAAACCGGCGGGGACGCGCGCCGGATCACCCTCGATGCCAACGCCCGGTCAGCCGGGCTCCCCGCCCCAACGCCGCAGCCTGCCCAACGTGAGGGCCCGAATATCGTGCGTTACCAGATACCGGTCTGGTCGCCGGATGGCACCCGTCTGGCCATCTCCCAGGTCACGCTGCAACCGTCCGAATCGGGCGCGCGGATCGGCAAGGACGTCGAGTCCATCGTCATCAACCCCGGACCCTCGGGCCAGGTGGTTGCGGTCGATCCGAGCGGGCGGCAGCGCGAGTTGGAAATCCCCGCCGCCGGGCTGACGATCACCCGGCCGGGCCGGATTTACGTGCTCCCTTCCGCCGCGGAAAGCGAGGCGCGGATCGTGGCGAGCGCCCTCTATATCGGCGCCGCGGATGGCAAAACACCGTTGCGCGAGGTGGCGGCCGCGCGCGGAAGCGCTCTGCCATACTACGACTGGTCGCCCGATGGATTGCGCCTGGCCGTTCTCAGCCAGACCCAAAGCGGGACGCTCGCGTCGACGTTGTCGCTTGTGCCCGCGGATGGATCAGCGGGCCGGGTCGTGTATCGCGGCGTGGACGCGTATTGGGACTGGAACCACGATGGCAGCGGGCTGATCAATCACGGTCTGGAGACCCGCGCCAGCGGCGATGAAGTGATGGGCTATGTTGGACCGGACGGCGGGGCAATGAAGCAGGTGGGCGCAAAGGATGACTTCCCGTTCTTCACCCCGCATTTCTCGCCGGACGGCCAATACAGCCTGGTGGGCGCGCGAATCGACAACAAACCTGCCCTGGCGCTGGCCGACGCAACAGGCAAACCACTGCGGGCGCTGGCGCCTCTGGATGGCCTGGCGTCTTTCTCCTGGTCGCCGCGCGGCGCGCTGCTCGCCTATTCAACTCGGGTGCTGGGTCAGGACGGGACCCTGAAGCTTGGCGCGCTGCACGCGCTGGATGTCAATACCGGCGAGGATCGGATTCTGTCCCAGAGACCTGTATTGGCCTTTTTCTGGTCGCCGAACGGCGCCCGAATCGCCGCGATTGGGCCGGCGGATGGGCTCAGCGCCGACGCATTCCCCGGGATCTCGGTCATCACTGAAAACACGGCCAAGCCATACGCGCTTTACGTGCTGGATGCCGCCACAGGCGCGGCCCGGGCGGTATTGTTGTTTGAGCCGACTCCGTCCTTTGACGCGGTCCTGCGCCGGTTTGACCGCTTCAGCCGCGGCATCTCGTTCTGGTCGCCGGACAGCCTGCGCCTCGTATTGCCGGTCCAGATTGATGGCGGAAACCAGGGCTCGCTCGGATTCGTGCTGGAGATGGAAGCCACCGGAAGTGTCAATCCGCGGGTTCTGTCGGTCGGCGGCACGATGGCGACCTGGAGCCCGCGCTAGTCGTTCCAGCGGTAGGTGACCATCTCGCAGCCGTGCTGAACGCCGTCCAGAATCACCGTTTGGCGAATGACGAGGCCCCGGGCGTCGGTCCAAAACGTCGTCACCGCGTCTTCGCCGTCCATCTCGCGGATGGTATGCCGGCGGGCCAGACCAGTCCCCGCCTCGCGATCCAGCGGCTCATCGCGAATATAGGCGTACGACTGCTGGATCGCAATTGGCTCGAGCGTGGGCAGGCTGACGACCACGCTTTCAAAGGCGGTACTTTGGCCCAGGGCTAGATTCAGGCGCTTCAGGACCACGAAGTTGAACAGGGCGGAGGCGAAGTCGAAATTGGTGGCTGGCTCGAATGCATAGGCGCGGGCCAGCACAGTCCGTGGCTGGGGCGTGGGTCTCGGACGCCCACGGGCCGCCGGCGGATCGATATCGGCCGGCAGTTTCTGTTCGGTGATTCGGACGTCCAGAACGCCACCCTCTTCGATCCAGTAATTGGCTGAGCGACGCTTGCCATTCAGGTCGATTTCGACCCACAGGCCGAGCGGTTTCCAGCGCTCATCGGTGTCCAGCTCGGCGCGCTGGTGATGGGCTTTCGGCCAATCGAGGTGCAACTCGGTCATCAGCCGGTAGCCGCCACCTTTCAGCGCCAGGATCGCCCAATTCTCTTCGCCAACCTGAATTTCGTCGCGGAGGATGCGATATACGCCGTCCGCGACGCGCCGCTCGATGCGCAGGGTGTCCTCACTCGCCACGTCGTCCTGTTCGGTCAGTGCTGGCTCGGTCATGTTCCTGCCCCCGCTTGCCTACATCCCGGTGGAACCGAGCGAGACCAGGAACTCTTCGTTGCTCTTGGTCTTGGCGAACCGGGCGAGAAAGAGCTCCATCGCCTGGGTGATGTCATAGCCTGCGCCCGACGGTTGGGGCGTCGTCAGCTGGCCCAGCATGCGCCGCATCAGATAAGTCTTCTGGGCGTTCTTCTCGCCCAGCAGCACTTCGTCACGGCGGGTGCCGCTGCGCTCGATGTCGATGGCCGGAAAAATGCGCCGATCGGCCAGCTTGCGCGAAAGATGCAGTTCCATGTTGCCGGTGCCCTTGAATTCCTCGAAGATCATGTCGTCCATCCGGCTGCCGGTGTCCACGAGCACGGTTGCGATGATGGTCAGGCTACCGCCTTCCTCGATATTCCGCGCTGCGCCGTAGAACTGCTTCGGCGGATAGAGGGCGGCCGGATCGACGCCGCCCGACAGGGTACGCCCGGAGCTCGGCACGGTCAGGTTGTAGGCCCGGCTGAGGCGGGTGAGTGAATCCAGCAAGACCACGACGTCGCGGCCGCATTCGACCAGCCGGCGGGCCCGGTTGATGACCATCTCGGCGACCCGGACGTGGTTCTGAACCGGCTCATCAAACGTCGATGCGATCACCTCAGCGTCAACCGAGCGATCCATGTCGGTCGCCTCTTCGGGGCGTTCGGCGATCAGGGCCATCATCAGGTGCGAGTCGCGATACTTGGCGCTGATGGCGTTGGCAATGTCCTTCAGGAAGGTGGTCTTGCCGACCTTGGGCGGCGCGACGATCAGGCCGCGCTGGCCCTTGCCGATGGGGGCGACCAGATTGAGCAGTCGCATCGACGTCTTGCCGGGCGTCTCGAGGTCATACAACTCGGTTGGAAAGATCGGGGTGAGCTTCTCGAAATGTGGCCGATTCTTGGCGGTTTCCGGGTCCTGGCCATTGACAGCTTCGACCCGAAGCAGGCTGAAATACTTCTCGCTATCCTTTGGCGGGCGCACCTGGCCAACGACCAGGTCTCCGGTGCGGAGCCCAAACCGCTTGATTTGCGATGGCGAGACATAGATGTCGTCCGGCCCGGGCATGTAGTGCTCCGAGCGCAGAAAACCGATGTTGTCGTCGACAATGTCGATGACACCGCCGCGCAGCTCGAGCCCCTGCCGCTCGGCCTGGGCCTGAAGAAGCCGGATGATCAGATCATCCTTCTTCATCTTGCCGGCCGCGGCGACGCTTACGTCCTTGGCCCGCTCGCGGAGCTCGCCCAGCGTTTCGCGTTCGAGTGTCGCCATATCGAACATGCTGCGCGGGCGTCCAACGCGCCG
>JBKJQK010000370.1:0-7699 GCA_046594095.1 Anaerolineae bacterium
CGCGGAAACATGACTGCGGGCAACCTGATCATGACGATCAAGGACCGCTTCAATCTGGACGGCAACTACCTCCTGCGACCCTCGGGAACCCGGACCGTGCTCAAGGAGGAATCCACACTGGAAAACGCAGGCCTGCGCGAAGGCGCCGTGCTCGTCTGCCAGCCGATCATCGAAACGACCGGGACGTTAAATGCGATCGCGCGTGGCCAGCCCATCGCCTTCAGCCGGCCGTTTTCGCGAGTCTTTCTGCGCGAGTCGCGCACCTTGCGCGAGTTCGAGGTGCGCTGGTACCCGGCCGTCCTCGGCCGGCGCGATTTGCGCGATCCGAGCAAGAACCGGCTTCTGGTGGTCGACTTCGAGGGCATGGAACCCCTGCCCTCCGTCTCGCGTCACCACGCAGCGATCACCGAGGAGGGTGGTTCGATGTTCATCGAAGCCATTACGGATCGCAACCCGGTGCTGTTGAATGGCCAGCGCATCCAGCCCGGCGCCCGGCGGGTTCTGAACGCTGGAGACACAATTAAGCTGGGCGACTTTGTGTTGAACTTCTATCTGACAGCCTAAAAGACCGCCAAAACAAAAAAGGGAGGCCGGCAGCGTCACTGCCGGCCTCGTTTTTTGTCTACCGGCTACATCTGAACGCGCGTCTTATCATCCGAAGGCCCGTAACTCGGGCTGGCATAGCCCGCGCCGCCGGTATTAAAGATGAGACGAACCCCGCGCCGGGTCATGTCGCCGAGTGTGATCTCGTCCCCATTTTGGAGCGGATAGGCCTGGTTGGGAGTCAACGGTCGCGCCCCGATTCTGGTGCCGTTGGACGACCCCAGGTCGGTGAGCCGATACGTCCCCGAGCCATCGCGCGTAATGCGCGCGTGGGCACGGCTGACTGAGCTCTCGACGCCCGGGTAGAACTGCAGATCCGCCTGTTCTCCGCGCCCAAGAACTTGATCAGGCTTATCCAGCCCAATTTGCCGGCCCCGCAGCTCCGGAGGCCCGTCGGCCACGACCAAAGTCGCCCCGCCGGGCGGCGGGCCGGACGTCGTCACCCGCATGGGCGGGGGCGCCGCCCGGGCAGCCCGTCCACGCCTGGAAATGGCGAACACACCCAGGCCGAGGGCAAGGCCAAGCACAATTGCCGCCACCAGAACGGCCACAACCCCTTCGCCCGACTCCAGCAATCCCTTGGGCGGGGGTGTCGGTGTCGGCGAAGGCTCGGGAGCGCGCAATACCTCGATCACGACCCGGTCCTGGTTTGAGGCCTCAATTCCCAGGGAGTCTTTGACCCGGACCCCGATTGTCACGTTGTTGGTGCCGGGAGTGGTGATATCGGACAGGTCGACTGAGAAATCCACCCGCGCTGCGCCCGCTCCAAACTGAGTTTGGGTCGATTTGACGACGTTGTTGACCAGCAATCGAGCCTCAGCCAGCGGCCGGACGACGCCGTCGGTATAGGAAATCGTCGCCGAGACCTTGAGGATGATCGGGTCGTACTGTGGGTTGGCGACCGTCGAGCCCGGCCGAGTCTCGCGGCGCAGGGTGGCCGTCGGCAGGCCCTCCAGGCGGAGCACCGCGGCTTGGGGCTTGGCGGTGAATATCCCCGTCCGGCCCGTTGCGGGCTTCTCGGGCCCGCCCACCGTTATCGTCCGAGCGGTCGTGTCGCCCGAGGTGGACACGTAGCTGACGGCATAGCTCAAGCGCTGAGCGGCGATCGTGCGATAGACATCATCGACGACACTCTCAACAGTATTGCTCGAGATTGTGGCGTATTTCCCAAAAGATCCAACTGACAGCACCTCCAGCGGCGGCTTGTTGAACTGGCCGGCGTTTGTTTGCAGGGCGTACAGGGTGATGAACTTGTCCTTGGCCTGGGCAGCCAGGTTCGTGGCGAAACTGGTGGCGGTTGCGACGGGCGGGTCTTCGATGTAGTTGGTGATGAAAACGACTGCGGCCGGCTGCTTGCCCGCGTCGGGCAGCGCCTCGCCAATTTCGCGGATCGCAACAGAGACCGCATCAAGGCCCTTCGTCAGCCCGCCCTTGCTGTTCTCGAATTGATAGATCGAAATGAAATTTGAGAATTCACTGGCCTTGGTGGTGAGGTTGAGGCGGGGCACGGTCCGGTCGTTGTTCACCGGGATGTTTTCGCGCACCAAAACCTTGACCTGGTCGCGCCCATCCTTGAAGAAGCCGCCCTCGATCAGCCGGGTCATGACCTTGCGCATTGCGCCAAGGGAAAACGCGCTGAAGTTGTTGTAGACCGCGTTGGCCCCCTGATCAACGACGAAGAACAACGTTATCGGGCCGTCGTCCCTGGGCGTGACAGTGACGTTGGGAGCCGGCACCTGTTTGCCGTTTTCGAAAACGGCGACATTGGCGCTGGTCAACCCGGTCAGGACTTTGTTGTTGAGATCGACGGCGCGCATCCGAAAGGTCACTGTCGGGAACTTCGATGCATCGACGTCGTCGACGAAGTACGTCGCCGGCGACTGGGCGGGGAGTGATCGAGGCGAGCCCGCGATGGTGGCGAAGACTGCCAGCGCAACCGCTGCGCGAAAAAGGAAAACGCCGGAGACCCGCCGGTCCAAGCGTGGAAATAGTGAAGCCATGACTGGTTTGTTTTACCACAAACCGGCCGTCCGCGGGGCCATCAGAGCTCGACGCCGCGGGCCTGCCGGCCCCAGGGCTCTGGGAGCGCCCAGTTCCGCCGGCGCAGCGTTCATCGACATCTCAGACGCCGCCACGAGCGCAATCCCTTCGGGTACAGTCTCCGGCTTCACGGGGGAACTGCAACACATGCCTAAGAAAATTGGTCGACTACTCTTGATCCTGGTTGGGCTGATCGCCATCGTCGTCGCCGGCGTGGCCGCCCTGGTCGCCATTGACGGCTTATCGGGCCCGGCCCGCCTGGACGCCATCACCAACACCCGAATAACGAATGCGCGCGGCCCGGAAATCCGCGCGTTCGTGGCGCGCCCGGCCAAAGCCGGGACCTTTCCGGCAGTCATCATGCTCCACGAGTTTTGGGGTCTGACCAAAGAAATGACCGCCAAGGCCCAGGCGCTTGCGGACGAAGGCTATGTGGTGATCGCGCCCGATGTTTATCGCGGCAGCGCGACCAGCCTCGTGCCGCGCGCGATCTTTCAAGTCGCCAGCAATCCGGGCTCGCAGATCGACGCCGACCTCGAAACGGTATTCAGCTGGCTAGCCGCCCAGCCCGGCGTGAAACCCGACCGGATCGGCATCATGGGCTTTTGCGCAGGTGGAGCGAATTCGTTGCGCTATAGTCTCACAAACCCGCGGCTGGCGGCCACGGTGTTGTTCTATGGCCAGGTCATCATCGATCCCGCCCGCCTCAAGGCGCTCTCCGGCCCCGTCCTCGGCATATTCGGAGAGGCCGACACCTCGATCCCGCTTGACGGCGTTCGCGCGTTTGAGGCAGGTCTGAAGACAGCGGGCGTTCCGGCTCAAGTCACGATCTATCCGGGTCAGCCGCACGCTTTTATGGGTAGCATCGAGCAGATCCGCCAGGGCGGGCCGCAGGGCAAGGCCTGGACCGAGCTGACAACGTTCCTCAAGGCGTCGTTGCAGGGAGACGCGCCGATCAAGCGCAATACCGCCCCGGCCTATTTGGCGGACGCGGTGGACTGGGCGTACTGGTTTCAGGTCGCGCTCGCTCACGCGGCGCACAGTCACTGATCCTCATCCTCCGAAAAAGAGAAAGCCCCGCGCATGGCTGTGCGCGGGGCTTCGGGTTTGGGAATTGCTCGACCTCAGGCTGGCTTGGGCGGCTGTGTCAGAAACCGGATAAATTCCTCAACGACGGATGTCAGGGTATCCGGACCGATGGTCTGAACCCGAACCGCCGTAGACTCCAAGTCCACCCGGTTCATCATCCAGGCCCGGCCTTCCTTTCCAAACACCGACGCGCGCCGGCCATCCTCGATCTGCCCGTTGATCAGGTGGGTGACCACAAACTGGCCGCGCGTATCCGGCGCCTGCATCGCCTTCAGCATGGCTTCCCCATTCGAGCCATTCACCCCAAACGACTTGAGCGTCGCGGCGGCCTGCTCGCTCTTGCCTTCAGCGACCAGGCTGCGCACTGCGCCGATGATGGGCCCGCCGATGGTGAACTCGACAGCCGCGGGCTGGGTGGCCGGATTGATGGCCAACATTGCGGCGATACGGGGCGCAAGCGCGGCCCGATCCGCGATCGCGCCAATCCGGAAATGCCCGTCTTCGGTCGCGGCAAGTTCCACGACCGCGGGACCGCCAAGGTAGTGCAGCACGAGCTGCCGCCCGCTCCCGGCAAGATCCCGAATCGTGAAGATTACGAATTCCGGTTCGGCCGCGACCGCGACCAAATACAGCAGCACGTCGTCCATCCTCAAGCTGCCATTCGCGGAGGGCTTGAGCCGGCCGTGCTCCTTCAATAGCTTAAGGCCCCTCGCATATGTTGCGTCCTTGTCCGCGGAAGTCGCGGGAAAGAGACGCGCATCCTCGACCCCGACAAGCGCTCGCGCGCGCACCGTTACCAACAGATAGGCCAATTCCGCCGCATCTAGCGTAATCCCATCCATGCTTCCTCCTGTTGTCTCCATTGGGCCCAGGCCGGGCGAAACGCCACGCCAATAGGCCGGACGCTGAGTTTAGAACACGCTCTTCAGCGCGTCAAGCGCGCGGCTCCCCATGTCAAGCCCGCCGACCAAGCCCCGCATCAGATACTCGCTGGCGGTGCTGCCAGGGTTGGATCCGCCCATGGTCTCGCGCCAGAACTTGATCCCTTCCCGTTGGCCTGACAGGGGGCTGGCTGTGTCGCGCCCTTCCCGCCCAAGATAGTCGTAGCCCGGTCCCGTATCGTGAAAGTTCTTGAGATACCCGGCCGCATCGTGAACGACCCCATGGTATCCGACCGGCGACTCACCCGCGTCAAAGGCCGCATTTCCGGGCCCAACCAGGCCGCCCGTCGGGCTGAGCATGGCTCCAAATACCGGATCAATTCCAAACGCATCGCCCACAACCTGGCCAAAGCGCATCTGGCTGGTCGAGCCCATGAAGTTCGGGTGGGCGAAGTTGAGCTGCTCAGGCGGGTCCATCCCCTTTGACCGGGCCGTATCGATGGCCTGCTGGCGAACCTCGACAAACTTATCGTAGTCCGCTCGAATCTGCTCGTACGACTTGCCGCGCGCATCCGCGATGTCGCGCAATGTCGACTCGAGCTGGGCGCCTGTGGGATTGGTGGCCAGCGTCTCCATGGCGTTGTGGAGTCTGTCGCTGCCCGCGCCCTCATATTGCGAGCCAATCAGGGCCTTCATGTTGTCTTCTTTGAAGAGATCACTCGGGTTACCCGGAGTGAGCGGGTTGCTGTCCCCGCCGACGTTCGCCGCTTCGGGTGCGCCCGCGCCGCCGCGCGCCGCGCCGCCACCTCCTGCGCCCGCGTTATCCCCGCCGCCGCCGCCGCCACCGCCGCTTTCGCCGGCTTCGGTCTCGGTCTCGCCCGCGGCCGGTGCCCCGCCACCTGCCGGGGAGCCGCCCCCGCCACCTCCGCCCTGCTGCTTCTTCAGTTGCGCGGCGGCATCATCCTCGGCCTTCTTGAAGAGGGCCGCAAGTTGACGGCAAACCAAGGCAGCCTGCTCCAGAGCCGCAATCAGGCGCCGAAGCGCCGGGATCACCGCGCCAGTCATCTCGGCGTAGAACGCCGTCGCGCCGGGTCCGACCCAATCGCCGGACTGCAGCGCCTCCAGCGCCTGGCGAATGTTCTGCAGCATCCCCGAGCAATTCTGCGCCTCCTGGCTCCACTTTCCGGCCAGTTTAGTTAGTTCGTCGTAGTCGGCTCGAATCCGATTGGATGCCATGTGCTTTTGCTCCCTCGCTGTCACCCGCGGAAATACCTCTTCAACATACCGCTGCCTGACAGGCGTGAATCTTTACTTCGATCCTCGATCTCTTTGCAAACTATAGGCCGAGCCCATTCCCGTTGGAACAGGGCGTGCCGGGAAATGCTTCCCGATTTCGCCGGGAAGCGGCCCCGAACTAGCCTGCCCTGAATTCCACCTTGATTGAAGGGCCAAGGGTAATTACCGCGCCGCTGGGCAGCGGGACCTTTGTATTCGGTGAGATGCGCTGGCCATTCACATACGTCCCGTTCCGGCTCAGGTCGGTGACAAACCAGGCCCCCTGTTCGAATGCCACTACCAAGTGTCGACTCGACACTCCGGACGTGCCATCCACCGGAAGTACACCGTTGTTGTCTGGACCCCGGCCCACGGTGTAGCTCTGCTGCGTGATTCGGCCCTCCCAGGCGGGCGAGGCAGGATGAACCATGCGGAGCGTGCCTTTGGGAGTCCCAACCATGCTTGCGTCGCGGGCCGGGGACGGGAACGACGCCGGCGGACTGTAGCCGCCCTGCGCGGGATAGCCCGGTGACGGCGCCGAGGGTGGCTGGGGCGAGAACTGAGGCACCGCCGCAACCTGGGGTTCGGCCGACATCGGCGGGCCGCGGCGCGGATTCACCGGGAGCGCTGCCTCAACGACTCTCTCGGCCCGCGATCCGCGGTTCCGGGCGGATACATTTACCACCACGAGAACCACGACGGCCAGAAGCACCGCGCCGATCAGCAGGACCAGGAGCAGGGGATTGTCCCGGACCTGGCGGGCAAATACATCCAGGCCCGAGGGCCGGGAGACAACGACCGGCGCGGACCGGGCCGCCTCGGCGCCCAACGCCTGGTCCGACGCAAACGCGCGCACTCGCACAACGTAAGTGCCCGCCACAAGATCCTTGACCGGGATCAGGAGCGGCCGGCCAGCCTCCAGAAACACTTCGCTATCGACGATGACCGAATTGTTGGCGCCCGGATTCTCCAGATAGAGTTGATAACGCGTCACCGCCAGCGCATTGCTCGTCCGCACGGTCACGGAAAAGTTGGTCGAGGCAGGGCTTGCGTCCGCGAAACTTGGCGGCGTGACGCGCTCGATCAACAGCGAGAACTCAGGCGGCTTGAAGGCAAACTCGCGCTGGTCGGTCGATATCGGGCGATTCTGCTCGTCAAAGGCGATGACGGTGAGAATGTACTCCAGGCCATTCTCGAGTTTGGCCGGTTTGATGGTGTTCGACGGCGCAAAGTCTGTCAGCGATTCGCGATACACCTCGGCCGCGCTTCGTTTGCTGGTGACCCGCGCCTCAACCCGCCTGATCTTGTCCTTGGTGGTGATGTCCAGATTGAAGACCAGCCCGCCGACCAGGGTTTGGACCTCGCCCTTGAGCGCGATCTTTGGTGGCGGGAAGTATTCGCGGTCTACCTCAAAGTTCAGCGTCCTGGTGACAAGCGAGCCATCCTTGAGGGTGACGATCATCTCCGCCGTCTGGGGCCCCTTGGCCGGAAAGAAGGCATAGGCGGTTTCCCACTGGTTGGCAAGTAGCGACATCTGATTCCCGATCGTGATGATCGACTCGCTCGCATTGGTCATCAGGGTCAACCCGCCCGTTGGATCGGTGAAACGCTCAAGGGCGGCCTTGCTGATCGTGTATCCATCCAGCCCAACCGCGTAAATCTGGACCTTGTTCTGGCGGGCAAGGTCAATCACGCTCTGCGCCGACGGTGTCTCACAGGTGTCCTGGCTGGCGGTCAACACAAACACAGCGCGGCGGGTGGGAAGATCCTTGACCCGCCTGACCGCCTCGAACAGGCCTTGATTCAGGCAC
>JBKJQK010000522.1:0-14255 GCA_046594095.1 Anaerolineae bacterium
AACTGCAGGCCGCGGCCGCCAGGTCATCCCGCTCCTCGCTCGAAAGGCGGAGTGTTTCCGACACCATCGCCATGACGATGCCGTTCGCGCCGCAATCGTAGAGCCATTCAATCTCGCGTTCGAGCGTGTCGCGGTCGATGGTTTCGTCGGGATTCCAGGGTGTTTGAAACACCGGCAACACGCCGCGCAATGGGCGCGCGGAGGTCATCGTTGACATGGTTTGCTCCATCGATGCGGCTACCAGCGGGTGGCTTTGAACGTCCATTCGGGCTGGGCTTTCCGCAATTCAATTTCGTCGTTGCGCTCGGTCAGCCCGCAGCGCAGGTAGTTCTGATGGAGCGTCGCGAGGGCCGCCCGATCCAGTTCGATGCCCAGACCCGGGGCGTCCCCTACGGCCAGGCTGCCTTCCTCGAATTTGAGCCGGCCGCCAACCAGCACTTCGTCGCTCTGCCAGGGATAGTGCGTATCGCAAGCGTAGGTCAGGTTGGGCACGACCGCGGCCAGGTGGGCCATCGCGGCCAGCGAGATTCCGATATGGCTGTTCGAATGCATCGACAGGCCGCGCCCAAAGGTGCGGCACATCCGGGCCAGCTCAACCGAGGCGCGCAACCCGCCCCAGTAATGATGGTCGCTGAGAATGATGCTCTCGCTGCCGGTTCGCACGCTTCCCGGCATGTCGTCAAAGGAGGTCGTGCACATATTCGTCGCCAGCGGAATATCGACGGCCCGCGCGACCTCCGCCATGTTCGCCTGTCCGCGGGTCGGATCCTCGTAATACTCGAGCACGCCCTCCATGCGCTTGCCGTGGCGGATGGACGTCTCGACGGTCCACAGCGCGTTCGGGTCGAGGCGCAGGGGCACGCCCGGGCCGAAGGCCTCGCGCAAAGCGAGGATCGCCTGAACCTCCTCATCAGGCGCGAATACACCGCCCTTCAGTTTGAGCGACTGGAATCCGAACTCGGCCCGCATCGCCCTGGCCTGGGCGACGACGCCCTCCGGCGTGAGCGCCTCTGCCTGCCGGGCGGCCGCCCAGCCGGTTGCGCCGGGATCGGTCTTGAAGCCAAGATCGCCGCCCGCGCCGCCGTATTTGTAAAACAAGTAGGCCGAGAAGGGCACCCGGTCGCGCACGCGTCCGCCGAGCAGGTCGGAGACCGGCCGGCCGAGGGCCTTTCCGACCAGGTCGAGACACGCAACCTCGATCGCGCTGAAGGCGCGCGCGCTGCGGCGGGCGAGGATGGTGGTGCGCATGGCCTGTTGACCGGTGCGGCCATGAACCGTTGTGCCGGCCAGAAATTCATCCAGCGCCAGCGCAATTGCATTGAGCTTAAAGGGGTCGCGCCCGACGAGGAGATCGCGGGCGGCCTCCAGATCGGCGGTCGCTTCCGCCCCGCCCGGAATCTCACCCAGTCCGTAGATGCCATCGTTGGAGACGACCTCGACGATGGTGCGCAGGGCAAAAGGGGCGTGCAGGCCGGCTGCGTTCAGCAGGGGCGGGTCGCCGATCGCAATCGGCGTAATGTGAATGTCAGTGATGCGCATGGGTTTGCTCCTGATTTGGTCGGCCCTGCCGGCTTGCTGAATCGCTATTGTGCGGCATGAGGGTGATTTTGGGAAGCGCCGCATAGCCATCCACCGTATACTCCGCATCCTTCGGACCAACGTGCCAACCTCAAAAAAGTCCGCGCCCCGGCCCGGCGTCATCTTCCACCCCGACTTGCTGGCCGGGTTCAACCTCATCGCCGAGGCGGTAAAGCCCACGCTTGGCCCACTGGCTCGCCAGGTCGGTGTCGAGGCGAACATGCCCAACCGGCCGCCGGAAATGCTCGACGATGCCGGCACGATCGCGCGCCGTATTCTCCAGTTTGCCGACCCCGGTCCCGACGCGGGCGCGATGCTGCTTCGGCATGCGTTGTGGCGGATGCGCGAGCAGTGCGGCGATGGTTCGGCCACCCTGGCCGTGATTGCCCAGGCCATGCTGCGCCAGGCGGCCCGGGCCGTTGCGGCGGGCGCCCATCCCGCCCTGCTTCGGCGCGGGATTGAGCTTGGCGTCGCGCGCGCAACCCAATTGCTGCGGGCGGGTGCTGAGCAGATTCCGCCCGGCGTCGGTCGGCGGACGCTGCTGGCCTCGCTCGCGGGATCGCTGTGCAGCGACGACATGTTGCGGGATGTCCTAGTTGAGGTCGTCGACATCTTGGGACCCGACGGCGCCATCCACGTCGAGAACGCGAACGATCTGCGCGTCGAGCGCGACTTTGTGGAAGGCGCGTTGTGGGACTCGCCCTGGCTTGCCGGAGGCTTTGCCACTGAGACGGGTAATCTCATGGGGCGGGTTGAGGATGCGGCGGTGGTCCTGATGGACGGCTCGCTGGACAACCCGGCCAATGTCTATGAAGGTCTGGGCCGGCTGCATGGCATGGGCGTCCAGCAAGTCGTCCTCCTCGCCTCAGATTTGTCTGACGACGCCAGGGCCGTCCTGCTTCAGGCCCGTCAAGCGGGCTTGTTCACAATCCTGCCGATCAAGGCGCCTGGCCTGGGCGGGGCTCGTGTTATGGGACTACAGGATTTGGCGACGCTGACCGGCGCACGGATCTTGTTTGGGAACAGCGCAGGGTTTGCGAACATCGCATCAGGCGATTTGGGTGAAGCGCGCCGGGCCTGGGTGACGGCCAGGCAATTCGGCATCATCGGCGGCCGGCGCGATCCGCAGGCGCTGCGAGCGCGCCTTCGCGCGGCGCGCCAACGGCTGGAAGTCGCCACCGACCCTGACGAGATGGCTGAGCTGCGCCTGCGGGCGGGCCGATTGCAGGGGGGCCTGGCGGTTGTGCGAGTCGGGGCGGTAACCGCCCGGCATCAGCAGGCGCGCAAGGAAGAGGCGATCCGCCTTGCATCCGCTTTGCAGATGGCCGCCCGACGGGGTGTCGTGCCCGGCGGCGGCGCGGCCCTGTTTCACATTGGCGTCGCGTTGCGGGCTGGCGCAACCGGCCATTCCGACGAAGCCTGGGGCATGCGTTGCGTGGCAATTGGGCTGGAAGCGCCGCTGGCCGCGATTGTGGCGAATGCCGGCTTCGATGCGGCGGCCATCGCCGGCCTGCTCCGATCCGGCCGGGCAAATCAGCGCGCGAAAGGCTTTGATGTCCGCCAGGGCCGAATTGTCGATATGCGCGCCACGGGGATCCTCGACTCGGCGGAAACGGTCGAGCGGGCAATTCGGGTTGCCGGCAGTATCGTCGGGATGGCGGTGACGACGGATGCGCTCGTTTTGAGGCGCGCGCCGCCGACGGCCGCTCAACCGTAGGGCCGTGCGAGGGGCCCGATCAAGCCTGACAAAATCATGCGCTGGAACTATCACCCCGAACCGACAGCCGCCTACGCGCTTGCGCCGCTTCCTGGTGGCGGATGCCTTGCCGCCACATCCCGCGGCCTGTGGCGCTATCGGCCCGCGAACAGCGCCTGGTCTTCCGCGGCCCCCCAATTTGGCGAGCTTCTGCTCACCTCGGTGGCCGCGCACGGTCCGGTCTGGCTGATCGGCTCGAACGGCAACATCGCCGTTTCGCGGGATGAAGGCGAAACGTGGGGGGTGGCGGTCCTGCCAGCCCGGGCGCGCGTTTCGCGCGTCGTCCTGTCGCCCGGCTTCGACCGTGACGGCGTGGCCCTGGCGGCCACGGACAAGGACGGCGTGTTGCGCAGCGACGACGGCGGGGCCACCTGGCACGCCTGGAATATCGGCCTGCTCGATCTGGCGGTGAATGCGCTGGAACTCAGTCCCGTCTTTGATCACGACGAGACCTGTTTTGCGGCGACCGATTACGGGCTGTTTATCAGCGAAAACGGCGGCCGCGCGTGGCGTGAGCTGCCGTTGAGCGCCCGCCACGCCCCGTTTTCGGCGATGGCAATCGCGGCCAAAACACAACCGGTTTCGAGAGCGGTCTTGAGCGTGGGCAGCGAAAATTCCGGCCTGTGGGAGTCGGATGCGCCCTATACAAAATGGCGCCGCGTGAAGGGCCTGCCGGGTGCGAGCGTGGGCGCGCTGTCCCCAGGATTGGCTGCCACGGACGCCGGGCTCTATTCGCTCATCGGGGGCGGGTGGAAGCGCCAGTCCACTCGGGGGGACCTCGTTTGCGTGGCGGCGCTGGACGATGGAACGGTGGTGGCCGGGGCGGCCAACGGCGGGATGTGGCACGGCGAGGCGTGAGAGTAAGCGTCCATCGCCCACTTGCCAGAATCACCCTTCCGCGCCACAATATCGCGCATGACCGAACCTGCCCACGCGCGCCAGGTCTTCGATTTGGAGCAGCCCCGAACGGTGGATATGCCCATGCATCCGGCCCACAGGCCGGGGTATAGCTATGCGCTCCACAGGCGACACGAGGATGCCTTTGGCGAGGACGGCCCGCGCTCCGGCGCAAGCGGCCTGATCGTGACCAAAGAACACGCCGGCACGCACATTGACGCGTTGTGCCACCAGTCGGAGAACCTGTTCCTGTGCGGGGGCGTGCCGGTGGACGCCCGGATACAGAGGTCCAATGGTTTTTCCAGGCACGGGGTTGAGACGATCCCACCCATTGTGACGCGCGGGGTGCTTCTGGATATCGCTGGTTTCAGGGGAGTGGACAGCCTGCCGGAGGGCTTTGCCATCAGCGAGGCTGATTTGAAAGACTGCGCGCGCAAACAAAACAGTGTGATTGAGCCCGGGTGTGTGGTGCTCGTCAACACAGGCAATGATCAAATGTGGCACGACGAGGCGCGCTACCTCGCGGGTCCCGGATTGCATGGCGACGCATCCCGGTGGCTGGCGGCCCAAAAACCCGTCGCGGTTGGGGCCGACAACATGGGCTGGGACGTGCTGGGGCTGAAGGACGATGGGCTGGGTTGCGCTATGCCCGGGCACATCATCATGTTGGTTCGGAGCGGGATCTACATCCTCGAGAATCTGAAGCTGGGCGAGCTGGCCCGAGCGGGGAAGTGGGCGTTCGACTTTGTATGCGCCCCTCTGAAATTCGTGGGCGCCACCGGCTCGCCGGTGCGGCCAATTGCCGTAGCCGGCTGAACGCAATCTGATTCAGGCGGCAAGTCGTTATGTGAAGGATATTCTTCATGTGGAGTTGGTGATAAACTTCCGCTTTCCATTCAGATTTTTGATTTCTGTCGTTCGCGAGTTTCGCCTCAGGAGACGCCTCCGAGACAAAACGTCCGGGGCGGCGCTAGAGAGGAGGTTTTTTGGGTCGCTTGGGTCGGGTCCGAGGTTCGCTTATTGAGTTTACTAAACAGTTGCGCGCGAAGCAATCCGATTAACCCGTTACGTGCAAACCAGAAGGAATAGGCACATGAAAAAGGAAATGAGAATCAGCCGGAGGCAGATGCTACGCATGTCGGCCATGGTTGGCGGCGGCGCGTTCTTGGCCGCCTGCGGCGCGCCCGCGGCGCCCGCAGCGACGGCCAAGCCTGTGGCGGCCGCGCCGACCCTGGCGCCCGCCGTCCCGAAGGGTGGCGTGATGCAGGTGCTCAATCGCCAGGAGTATTTCCCGGCCTTGCAGGAAGCCATCCAGTCCCTGACCGAGAAATACATCAAGAGTCAGGGCTTCGAAGCGGACGTTTCCGCGGTGAACCCCGAGGTGTTTGGAGATTTTCAGGCCAAGATGCAGGCGTCCGTAAACGCCGGCAATCCGCCTGATCTCGCGTATCACACCACGGCCGTGTCGCAGATGTACGACAACAACCTGTGCGCGGACATGACCGGGATCGTCGATGAGCTGGTGAAAAAGTATGGGGCGATCGTGCCGGCCAATGCGGCCAGCAATGCCCAGATCCAGGGCAAGTGGTGGTCGGCGCCGCTGCAATCAAACTCCGGTTCGTGGTTCGTGCGCAAGGACGTGGCCGAGGCCGCCGGGGTGGACCTGACCAAATTCTCCAAGTTTGAAGATCGCCTCGCTGGGGCGGTCAAGATGTCAAACCCGGCCAAGGAGATGTTTGGCTGGGGGATGACGGTCAACAAGTCGGGCGACGGCAATGGCTTGGTCACGACGGCGTTCCAGGCCTTTGGCGGGCGCGCCGTGGATGAGAGCGGCAAGAAGATCGTCTTCAACTCGCCGGAGACCGTAGCCGGCATCAAGTGGCTGTCCGACGTCTACAAGGACGCCAAGTACAAAAGCGCGCTTCCCCCCGGTGTCGAAAGCTGGACCGATACCGGAAACAACGAGGCGTATCTGGCCGGCAAGATCGCCATGACCACCAATGCCTTCAGCATCTACGCCAAGGCCAAAAAAGACGGCAACCCGGTCTACCCGTTGACGGCCGTGGTGAACTTCCCGACGACCAATGATGGAAAGCTCGAGTTGGGCACGGGCGCCAATGCGTGGTACACCATCTTCCGCGGCGCCAAACAGGCCGCGGGGGCCCAGAAGCTGATCTCGTACATGATCGACCCGGCGGTCTTCGACGGGCTGGCTGCGCTGGGCGGCGGTTTGTTCATGCCTGCCTACAAGAACAACTGGTCCGACAGCATGTTGAAGGGCGATCCGGCCTTCCCAGGCTTGAAGGCCATCATGTTCAGCCCCTCTACCTACAACGGGTTTGCCTATCCGGCAGCGCCGAATCCGGCGGTCGATGCCTGGAATGCGACCAGTTTCTTGACCGATATGATGGCGAACATCATCACCGGCAAGATGACGCCCGAACAGGCCGTCGCCGATGGCGCGAAGATCGGGGCCCGCATCTTCGAAGAGAAGGGCTTCAAACAGTAAGCGATAAGCCTCTTTTCCCGACCCCACCCGGCGCGCCCGGGTGGGGTCGGCATGAACACGCAAATATGGCCCGGAACACCACTGCGTCACCCAGCCTCGCCGCGAGTCAGCCCCTAAACATAAACAGACGGCTTGCGCGGTTGTTCGGCAGAGACTGGAAGCTTGCTGTCTTTTTTCTGGCGCCCGTAGTCATTTTGATGGTTGGCCTGATTCTGTGGCCTTTCGTCAACGCCATCGTTTTAAGCTTTACCGCGCGGGTCAATCGCGAGGACGTCTTCGTCGGGATTTCCAATTACGTGCGATTGCTGGATGATGATCAATTCACCGGCTCGATTCTGAACACGGTCAAGTTCACCGCTTTTTCGGTCGCGATCAAGCTTGTAGTTGGATTGATCATCGCCTCGACATTGAACAGTAAGTTGCCGTGGCGCAATCTCATTGGCGGGGTCATGTTGCTGCCCTTTATCGTGCCTGAAATCGTGACGGCCCTCACCTGGCGCAGCATCTTCGACCCCATCTTCGGCGGATTGAATCCGATTCTGCGCGGGCTGGGTGTCATCGACCGCAACGTCGGCTGGCTGTCCGAGCCGGGTCTGGCTCTGGCCAGCGTGATCTCGGTCAACGTCTGGAAGGGGATCCCATTTTTCACCCTGTTGTTGCTGGCCGGGATGAAGGCGATCGACAAGGAGCAGTACGAGGCGGCCGAGGTGGACGGCGCGCACATGATCCAGCGTTTTTTCTATATCACGCTACCCGGCTTGCAGTATGTCATCGCCGTGGTCGCCCTGCTCTCGACCATCCAGACCTTCAATGCGTTTGGGATCGTCTATCTGATGACCGGCGGCGGCCCGGGCGGCGATACGCGCCTTTACTCGATCCTTGCCTACGAGCGGGCGCTGCTCCAAAACCGCTTTGGCCCCGGCGCCGCGGTGTCGTTGGCGACGGCGCCGTTTCTCGCGATAGGCATCCTGGTGCTGGCCCGGTTCTTGCGCCAGGGCGTTGAGCGGGGCAATCAGGTTACGCGGGTTGACCGGGCGTTTGGTGTGGTCGGCAAGGGCCTCAATCTTGTCATGTCCGGGCTGATGTGGCCGATTGACTGGGCACTCACGTTGATCAGCAGGGCTCAGTCCGGAATGTCGCGAATCCTGGCCCGGGCCGTCAGCGGCGGGACGCGGATGACGGTGCTCACGAATCGTCAGCGCGACACGGTGTCAAAACTGATCGCCATTGTCGCAATCACGCCGTTCTTTCTGTTTGTCGTATTCCCCTTCTTCTGGATCGTCGTTACGGCGTTCAAGGGCGAATTGCAGATTCAGCAGCGCGTATCGCTATTCTGGCCCCAACCCTGGACGCTGGATCAGTTCGATTCGCTGCTGAACGGAACGAAGTTCACCACTTGGTTTGGGAACACCGTGATGGTTGCGCTGGCGACGACCGTGATTTCGGTGGTGCTTGCCGCGATGGGCGGGTACGCCCTGGCCCGGCTCAAGTTTCGGGGCGCCGGCCTTATGACGACTGTGTTGCTGGTAACCTACTTGCTGCCGGCTTCGTTGTTGTTCATCCCGATGTACCGCATCCTGACCGGTCTCGGGGCCATCAACAATCATTACGCGCTCTTGCTCACGTACCCCACGTTCCTCGTGCCCTTTGCCACCTGGGTGATGCTGGGCTACTATCGCGGTATCCCGGAGGATTTGGAGGAAGCGGCCATGATTGACGGGGCAAACCGTTTCACCGCCTTCCTGCGCATCACCCTGCCGCTGGCGATGCCGGCCTTGCTCTCGGTGACCCTGATCGCTTTCACCAATGCCTGGAACGAATTTCTGTATGCCTATATCTTTCTGACCAGCGAGCGGCTCATCACCCTCCCGGTCGGGCTGCAGAAACTGGTCTTCGCCGACATCTACCCGTATGGTCAACTGATGGCCGCGTCACTGATCATGTCCATCCCGGTCGTTGCCCTGTATATCTTCGCCCAGCGTTTCCTGGTGGAGGGCCTGACCGCCGGAAGCGTCAAGGGATAGCTCAATCGAAGCCCAACAGCTTTGCAAGATTCCCGCCCTTGATCCGCCCGCGCTCGGCGGCCGAAAACTGATCAAGGTGCGCGTCAATGATCTCCGGCGAGCCGCTGCCCCAGCACAGCCGGTCTGGGCCGAAGGCCTCAGCGACCCGCCGAACGAAGGGTTTGATATTCAAATAGAGCGGGTCGACGCTGGAGAGATAGCTCAAGCCGGAGATTTTCATCATCACGTTGTCGAAGCGCGCCAGATTGAGCATCTCGGCGAATTCGACCGGGGTGCCGAATTGCGGCTCGCCCAGATGATCGATCAGGACCGGCACGCCGGGGAAGGCGGCGATCGCGGCGCCGGCCTGGGCGGCGTAGTTTGGCCCGATGTGGAGCTCGACGATCAGGCCGAGTTCGGCTGCCGCGCGCCAGAGGGCCCGCACGCCCGCGTCGGCGAACGTGTCAAGGTAGTGCTGCTTGCCGCGATGGGCGTGCATCCGGAGCGCCACGATTCGCGGCTCGCGCTTGACGAGCTCGGCGACATTGCGGGGCGAGTCGGGGTCCTTCGGGAAGAAGTGGCACACGCCACGCACCCGGTCCGGCGCGCGCGCGAGACAGTCCAGCAGGAGCGCGTGATCGCCACCATAGGGTTCGGGTTGCACCAGCACGGCGCGATCGATCCCGTGCCGGTTCATCCGCTCCAGATAAGACGCCAGCGGATCATCCTCCAGCATCCCGGGTTCGGGCGCATACGCCGCCTCAGGGTGAAACGGGTAGCGCGCAACGTCCCGGCTGAACATGTGGGCGTTCCACTCGACGATCAAAGGCCCTCCGGGCGCGCGATGACCCGCTGCATCGGACTTCCGATTACTCGAACCAGGTAGTCCCCGGATACTGATACTGGCGGGCCACGGTTTCATCAAGTTCGAGCCCGATGCCAGGCCGGTCGGTCAGGGTGATATAGCCCTCTTTGATGATGTCCTCCTTTTCGGAGATGATCGTGGTCCAGTAATCCCGGTGCAGCCAGTGGAATTCGAGCACCAGGAAATTCGGCACCGTGCCGCACACGTGGGCCGAGGCCATGGTCCCGATGGGCGAGGAGACGTTGTGCGGGGCGAAGGGCATGTAATAGATCTCGGCCATGTTGGCGATCTTGCGACACTCGGACAGCCCGCCGCATTTGGGGATGTCGGGCATGATGATGTCAACCGCCTGCTGCTCGATCAACTCGCGGAAGCCGTGCCGCAGATAGAGGTTCTCGCCGGCGCAGATCGGCGTCGACGAAGCGCGCTTGACCTCGCGCATGGCCGCGATATTCTCGGGCGGCACGGGTTCCTCCAGCCACATCAGATGGAATGGCTCGAGATCCTTTACCAGGCGGATCGCGCTGCCCACGTCCAGGCGGGTGTGCACGTCGGCGGCCACGGCGCAATCTTCGCCGGCGGCCTGGGTGACCATTGCGACCAACTCGACCATCCGGTCATGTTCCCATTCATCGGCGGTGTAGTTGAATGGGTCTTTGGGCACGCCATTGCGGCGCCGCTTGTCGCCGGTGTAGGCGCCCAGATCCACGTCGATCTTGAGCGCGGTGAAGCCGCGCGCCAGCACGTCATCGACGACTTTCTTGATCTCGCCGAAATCCATACTCGGCTCGACCTGGCAATCGGCGTAGACCCGGATCTTGTCGCGGAATTTGCCGCCCATCAAGTCATAGATCGGCGCCTTCAGGGCTTTTCCCTTTAGGTCCCACAGCGCGATCTCGATCCCGGTCAAGGCAGTGATCAGCGCGCCGGCAAAACCGCCATCAAACACGTGCCTCCGGCGCAAATCTTCGAAAATCGCGTCGATTTCAAAGGGGTCGCGCCCGATAAGTTTGGCGCGCAGCTCGTGGATGATGGCAATCGCCTGCACGCCGCCATGGACGCACTCGCCCGTGCCGGTGATCCCCGCGTCGGTCTCGACCCGGACCCACAGATGCATCCCGTGTCCAACGCTCGCCGCCGTCTTGATCGCTGTGATTTTCATGGTGGTTTCCTACGTCTGTGTCTTGCGCCATTCCGCGTATTCAGCCCAGCCTTCGTCGTTGAGCGGATAGTATTTGGCAAGGCTGCCGCCTTCGGACAATCGGATCCGGCTGAAAATCTCCCAGTCCTCGTGGGCGCTGGCGTGCTCGAGCAGCAAGGACGCCATCTGCGCCGGCACGATGACGGCCCCGTCGTCGTCGGCGATCATGATGTCGCCTGGAAGCACCAGTACGGCGCTGCAGGCAATCGGCACGTTGTAGGCCCATGGGAACAGGCTGGCCTGCGAGGCAAAGTTGGGGGTGAAGCCGCGGGTCCAGATCGGAATGCCCATCTCCCGAATCTGCGGCCAATCGCGAATGCAACCATCGACCATGATCCCGATTCCGCCGCGGACCATAAAGTGGGTGATCAACATCTCGCCCATGCAGCCGGTATACGCGTCGCCAAAGGCCTGGACAGCCAGGATATCGCCGGGCTGGACGGTGCCGAACACCGACCACAATGCGCTCACGGTTTCGACACTCTTGTCATTCATGCCCTTTGCGACATCCTCTCGTTGGGGCATGAACTGGAGGGTGACGACCGGGCCGACCACTTTGGCCCCGGGCACGCGGGGAAGCGGACCCTGGATAAAGGTCTGGCGCACGCCCATCTTGTGCATCAGCGCGCTGGCGGTCGCGCTTCCGTACTTGTAAAGCGCCTTGATCAGGTCCGCATCGGGCCGGGCAAAGGATGGCCCGCTGATCGGCAGCGTCCCGGAAATTGCCGGAGCGGGCAAAATGACGTCCAGATGATCTTCGGATCTCGCGGCCATCGGGTCTTCTCCTTATCAAACGCGGCGGTCAATATGCTGAAAGATTCTACACATCTTCCGGTATTTGGCTTGACGCTACGGCGTAGCCCAGACGGACTGCAGCCGGGCGAGGGCTTCGGGCGGGAGCGCGGGCTTGTTCGCCGCATCGAGGGCCTGCTCAAGTTGTTCGAAGGACGAAATGCCAATCAGGGTTGTGGCGACCTCGGGTTTGCCGATCGCGAATCGGATGGCCGCTTCGGGCAGGCTGCCGGCATGGCCCTCGCTGACGAGGAAATCAAAACGCCGCGCCCACGCGACATCAGCGGCAAAACTATTCCCCGAAGAGATCGGATCAACATGAGCCGCGGCGTTCGGGTGACGATCGGCCGAACCGCTCAGGGCGCCGCCGGCCAGGGCTCGAATGGCGATCACTCCGACGCCGCGCTCGGCCGCCCGATCGATCAATTGTCGATAGTCCTGGAACGGAAAGCCGGCAGGGGCGGGGAAGCCCGCGCTCGGGTTGATCAAGTTGAAGCACGACTGGACGGTCTGGGCGCCGCTCGCCAGGGCCGCGTGCACCGCTTCGGTCTCGCCCAGGCCGTTGATCCCCCAGAAGCGCACCTTGCCGGCCTGTTGCAGCCCGCGAAACGTCTCGATCACCGGCCCGACGTCGTCGACGCTCAGCCAGTGGCGCTCCACGTCACGATCTTGCCCAAGCGAGTTGTGAAGCTGGATCAGATCGATTTGTTCGCGCCGCAGGGCTTTTAGGCTGCGCTCAACCGACCGGAGGATGACCGGGCCGAGCGGTCCGGTTTCATCGGCGTTCGGGCGAACCTTCGTGCCGACCATGACGTCGGCTTTGAGTTCCTCCAACACCAGACCTAGATTCTGCTCGGACAGGCCGTTCCCATACAGGGGAGCCGTATCGAAGTAGGTAATGCCCCGGGCGATGGCGTGGGCGACGCCGCGGAGCATGTCGGCTCGCGCGCCATTGACCATGAGGCCGCCCACCGCCCCACACCCAAAACCCAAAGCGGACACGCGGAGGCCAGTCTGGCCAAGCTGACGGTATTCCATTCTGGCGCGCTCCTGGAACGCCTAGTGGGCGAACATGTCGGACTGTAGCGTTGGCACGCGCTGGCCGCTGATGATTGACTGATGGATTTGCTCAATCACCATCACGTCGCGCAAGGCATTCTCAGCGGTGTAGAGGGGCGGGCGACCGGCTTGCCAGGCCTCGGCCATGCCCTGCCACATGCTGGCATAAGACACCTCCGCGGGAAGCGCGATCACCCGGTCCGGCAGGTCCGGCTTCTGGATCACGATTCGATCGACCGACCAGCTGATCACCCCCTGGGTGCCGTGGACGTGAAAGTGATTCTGGGCTTCGTGCAGGCAATCCGAATAGCCCAGTGTGCCGTGCAATCCGTTGGCGTAGGTGAACAGCATCGCCAATTGATCGTAGTCGCCATAGCCCGGGCGAAACTTCTTGCTCCCGGAGGCGCATACGCTTGCGGGCGTGCCGAAGATTCGGGTCAGGCTGGCGATCACGTGGATGCCGCCGTCGAACATATTGCCCATTGGAAAGTCGGGCTGGATGCGCCAGGGTGTGCTCGTGTAGTTCTGCCGCTCGGGCTGGGTTGACAGGACCCGGTGCTGGACGCGATTCCACATAATCAAATCGCCGATCTCGCCCGAGGCCAGGAGGTTGATGAGGGCTTCTTCCGAACGGCGGTAGCCCATCTGTTCGGTCACAAACAGCCGCCGGCCGGCCTGGCGGGCCGCGTCCACGATCTCCATTCCCTTTGCGACCGAACGGGCGATTGGCTTTTCGAGCAGCACGTCTTTGCCGGCCCGGATCGCGTCCAGGGCGACAGCTTCGTTGAGGGCGATGGGGGTCAGGATGAGGACCGCTTCGACTTCCGGCCGGCTCAGAAGATCGTGATAATCGCTGACGACAATGGCCTGAGGATACTCACCTGCCAGGGCGGTCCTTCGCTCGAGGCTGACGTCCGCGAAAGCGACCGGCTCAAATATGGCTTGCAGATTCGCCAGTTGCGGCTGGTGCGCACGGCTCCAGATCAAGCCCGTGCCAATAACGCCCAAGCGTATCGGTCGCATGAGTCCCCCCCTGAATCCAAGCTACGGAATTGCCTGTCCGCGCCGCTGTTTTCGAGCGTTGGACACGCCTGGGTTGTTGATGTCTACCCGAAGAGATTCTAGTCGAGAACGGGCCGATGCGGAAATTCGGGTCTGAGTCAGCCCGCCGCCAAACACCCTCCGGCGCAGGTCCGCCTCGGCCTTGCCGATCTTGCTCTGATACAGGCGAAGTTGAGCCCGGAACGATGAGGTGAGGTGGCTGGCAACAACACGAACTGAGTCTCGCCCATGCCCTCTCGCGCCGACCCTTCGACTGGCGCAACGCGAGAAGGCGGGGCTGCCACGTACGGATCAGTTCAACGAATCAACGGGGATGACAGCCGGCTCCGGCAGGCCTGCCTTGTTCTTGTCGACCACGGTCAGGAAGCCGCCAAAGAGCCGATACTCGTCCAGTCGGCACGAGTTGACCAGCTTGCCGTCAAAGTAGGTCATGTCCGGGCAGCTATCGCACATGTCCGCCTGCCCATTCGGCTGGATGTCGGGCGCCTGGATGATGCCGATGCTCTGGACATACACGTTGTCGAAGGCATGGC
>JBKJQK010000525.1:0-16303 GCA_046594095.1 Anaerolineae bacterium
ATGCCGCCCCTGGCCGCGCTGGACTGTGAGATGCATGGCGCGCTGACCCACGTGATCTATCTCAGCACTTTCAGCAAGCTGGTCTCGCCTGGCCTGCGGGCGGCCAGGGGCGGCATCGGCTCGCCCTCAAAGATCAGCTCGCCATACGGGTCGTCCTCGACGATGGGCAGGCTGTATTCAGCGGCCAGCGCGAGCAGGCGCTGGCGACGGGCCATCGACATCGACACGCCGGTTGGATTCTGGAAGGCGGGGATGGTGTATAGAAACGCCGGGCGTAGCCCGCTCCTTAGCGCCGCTTCGAGCTGATCCACGTCGAGGCCATCGTCGTCGACCGGGATCGTCAAATACTTTGGCTGTTGCGGGGCGAAGGCGGTGACGGCGCTCATGTAGGTCGGGTCCTCGATTGCCACGAGCGTGCCCGGATCGATGAAAAGGCGCCCGACCAGGTCGATGGCCTGCTGCGAACCGACCGTGATGATGAAGTTTTCGGGCGCGACCTTCATCCCCATCCCGTTCATCCGGGTGGTCAGAAATTCGCGGAGCGGAAGATAGCCCTCGGTCAGCCCATATTGGAGCGAGTCGAGGGTGTGCTGGAGCAACGCCCGCTCCGACGCGGCGGCGATGTCCTCGACCGGGAAGACTTCGGGGGCGGGCGCGCCGCCGGCCAGCGAGATCATCCCCGGGCGGCGGGAACTGGCGAAGATCTTGCGCAGGGTTGAGCCGCGCATCTCGCGCGCGCCGATGGAATAACGGTCGGACCAGGAAATGGGCATGGTGAAAATCCGCGGCTCCGCGCGCTGGCGGACCCGTACAGTTTTGTATGGCAAATTGTACGGCCTCCGCACCCTGAGCGGCCTGTAGGGCGACGGGCGCACTTTCAGAAGCGCGGTTGCGGGTGTGACAAACGCCCGATCGCGGGATTGATAGGGACAACACGACATCGGCGTTCGCGAGGCGCCTCTCGGCGCCACGGAGTCCGGGTCGTGAAATCCAAAACTGCTCGAAACAAGGAGATATTGACATGAAGAAGGCAACGACGCCCAAAACAACAACCGCGAAAAAGCGCGCGAACAAAGCGCCGCAATCAGCCCCCGCCGGAGCGCCCGAGGCGCAATATAGCTACATCCTCGGAAACACGTTTGGCCTGAAGAAGATCACCTACGCCGCCATCGATGGTCTGGCGGTGTTTGAGGGTGACATCATCCTGGGCACCATCGAACAGATGGAGGCCATGAAGCGGGCGGTGGAAAACCCCGAGCCCGGACTCGAGCGGGCGGTCGGGCTCACCGGCCCGCAGTTCCGCTGGCCGGACGGCGTAATTCCCTTTGTGATCGACCCGGGCATGCAGGACCGGCAACGCGTAACGGATGCGATCAACCATTTTCAGGCGAATACAAATCTCCGGCTGCGCGCGCGAACGACCGAAGCCAATTTTGTCCGGTTCCAGGGTGGCAACGGTTGCTCTTCGGCGGTTGGCATGCGGGGCGGATCTCAGAACATCACCCTGGGCACGGGTTGCGACTGGCCGCGCGCCGTTCACGAGATCTGCCATTCGGCAGGCCTGTGGCATGAGCAGAGCCGGGAAGATCGCGACAACTTCGTGACGATTCACTGGACCAACATTCAAGCCAGCCAGAGGCACAATTTCGATCAGCACATTACCGACGGCGATGACATCGGGCCCTATGACTACGGCTCGCTGATGCACTACGGGCGCCGCGACTTCGCGTCTGACCCCGCCAGGGACACCATCACCCCGACACCCAATCCCAATCAGGCAATCGGCCAGCGAACCGGACTGAGCGCGGGCGACATCATCGCCATCAACGCCCTCTATCCTCGCAAGGCGACCCTGGGAGACACGAGCAGCAACGGGCCGGCCCTGGCCACGCGAAACGGCCAGACGTTGCTTGGCTGGACGGGCAGCGGCAATCTGCGATTGAATTTCATGAGTTCAACCGATGGCCTGAATTTCGCAAACAAGGTCACCCTGGGCGATACCTCGCCAAACGCGCTGGCCCTGACCGTCTTCAAGGGCAAGTTCGTGGTCGCATGGACGGGCACTGGCAACAATCAGCTCAACGTCATGCAATCATCGGACGGCATTCAGTGGGGGAACAAAGTGACCCTCTCGGACACGTCGCTTTCATCGCCCAGCCTGGCGGTTTTTGGGAATGACCTGTTCATTGCCTGGCGCGGGGTCGGCAACAATCAGCTCAATGTCATGCGGAGCGCCAACGGCAACGCGTTCACCGGCAAGGTGACCTTGGGCGACACGACGACGTCCGGCCCAACCCTGGCGGCGCTGGGCGCGCGCCTCCTCATCGGCTGGCGCGGCGTTGGCAACAACCAGCTCAACGTCATGCGGAGCCTAAACGGGGCCACCTTCACGGGCAAAGTAACGCTGGTTGAAACCACGGTTTCGAAGCCGCAGCTGCACGTTCGCGGCAATCGCGTGTTCCTGACCTGGCAAGGGGTCGGCAATCGGCAGTTGAACATCCTGGCAAGCGCCAATGGCTCCTCGTGGGGCAACAAATTCACGTCACGAGAGAACTGCATCGACGGCCCGGCTCTTTCGACGGCGGCCAACAATCTGGTGTGGGGTTGGACCGGAACCGACGCCGCCCACCACCTCAACACCCTGTTGTTCAACTGGATCTAGGTATGGCTCAACTGCGTGTTACTGGCGAGGTGCTTCTGCCGGCGGGGTCAGCGGTCTCCGCGCGCGCCGTCGTCCATGTTCACCTGCTGGACACAAGCCTGGCCGACGCGCCGTCCACGGTCATTGCGAGCCAGGTTATCGATGGGATTGCGGGCAAGATCGGCCGGGGGGAAGCGCTGCGATTTGAGCTTCACAGCCCAATCCAAAATCGCCGGGCCAGCTACAGCGTGAGCGTCCATGTCGATATGGACGCGGACGGGGAAGTTGGCCCGGGCGATTTTATCAACGCGGAAACCTACCCAGCGATCAACCATGGCAATCCCACGCAAATCACGGTGAGGACCATGCTGGTCGCGTGAGCGACCGGGCGCACGCCGAAAGACGATGTCGAGCGCGCCGGTGCGCTACGACATCCCGTTGACGGCGTTGTCGGCCAAGTCGGCCCAGTCCACCGTGACGGTGAGCGAGAGCGGCTTCGAGCCGGCCGAGTTGCGCATCCCGCCGGGCGTGGTCGTGGTTTTTGTCAATCTGGACACGGGCAATCACGCTGCGGCGTCGTATGACGGAGCGAGCCTGGGCTTGCGGCCATCGGTGGCCGAGAGCTGGGACAGCGGCGCGCTGGGCGCCGGCGAGGCCTACCTCCGGACGTTTGGCACCCTGGGCGAGTTCAACTACTACGATTCGCAGAACCCCGGCTCGGTGGCGGTGCTGATCGTCGAGCCGGCCGCGAAGTTCGGGGCGTATCTGCCGGCGGTGGGGAGGTAGGGGGAGCCATGAGCCATGAGCCTTGAGCTGTGAGCCGTGAGCCTGATGTGCTCAGGGCTCACAGCTCAAGGCTCATGGCTAATTCGGCTGATGCGCTACGCCGCCGCGGCTGTGCGGTTGCAGGCGGAGCGTTGGGATTGGCTGCTGCGAACGTTCCATGCGACGCAGCCATTCCCCGACTTCCTTTCCACTGATCTCGACCTCACCCCAAACAGAGATCCGCTGCGCCACCTCGATGCGCTTGCCGCGCGGCCAGCCGATCTGCGCCGTGGCTTTGCGACCTTGATGCGGCTGTGGGCAAAATTGAAGTAGAGCATTCGGATCACGTCTCGCTTTGTGACGCGAGCCATCGCTCCAGGGGTTCATTGACGCCTATCCGCGCTACGGGATCCTGGCCAGCGGGCACACCGCGACGACCTGTGCCGTTCGATCGACTGGATCGAATCACGGGAGGATTCTTAGCGGACGCAACGATGCCCATTTGGAGAAGATTCTTCGTGAGGTCACAGGGCTATCGCACTAAAACCCGACATAATGCCGGGATGGGCGAACCACAGTCTTTGATCGACCATGTCCGCAGCCTGCCTGACCCGAGAATCGACCGCCAGAAACGGCATTCGCTGCAGGACATCGTCATGGTGGCAATCTGTGCGGTGATTTCGGGCGCGGATGCCTGGACCGAGGTCGAGGAATATGGGCAGCGGAAGGAGAGTTTGTTACGGACGTTTCTTGAGTTGCCAAATGGGATTCCTTCGCATGACACATTTGGGCGGGTGTTTGCGCTGTTGGATGCGCGGGAGTTTCAGACCCGTTTCATGGCCTGGGCTGGAGAGATCGCGAAATTGATGCCGCGGGAAGTGATCGCCATCGATGGGAAGACGCTGCGCGGATCGCATGATCGCTATCTGGGGAAAGCAGCGATCACGATGGTCAGCGCGTGGGCGAGCGAGACGCGTCTGGTCCTCGGACAGATCGCAGTTGAGGCCGGGACGAACGAGATCGCGACGGCGCCTAAATTACTAGAAATCCTGATGTTGCGGGGATGCATCGTGACGATGGACGTGGCGAATTGCCAGACCGGAAACGCGCGTAAGATCGTGGAGAAGGGGGGCGACTATGTCTTCGCGTTGAAGGACAACCAGGGAACTCTCAAAGCCGAGGTCGAGCGCGTCTTCAACGAAACGCCCAGCGCGGAGTATGCGCGTATCCAGAAGGAGAGCTTCCAGACTCATCAGAAGAGCCACGGCCGAATCGAGACCCGACGCTACACGGTGATTACCGATCCGGAATACATCGAGTATCTGAACCGGGATGGCCGATGGTGGCACTTGGGGAGTGTCACCAAAGTCGAACGCGAACGCCGATTGGGCACCGATACTCAGCGCGAGACACACTACTTTATCTCCAGTCTGACCGGGAATGCGCGTCTGGTTGGCAAGGCCGTTCGCAACCATTGGTCAATCGAGAACGGCCTGCATTGGGTTCTGGATGTTGCCTTTCGCGAAGATGACAGTCGCGTTCGCGAGGGCCAAGCGGCCGAGAACCTCGCCGTTCTTCGACATATCGCGCTGAATCTTCTCAAGCAGGACAAGGAAGCCAAACTCGGCATAAAGACCCGCCGGAAACGCGCCGGCTGGGACAATGACTACCTCCTCAGCCGCCTGCGGACGGTATCGCCCCAGGTTTAGTGCGATAGCCCTGCGTGAGGTCATTCGCCGCCTTGCGCATTCTGGCGCGTTCGGGTATCGTCAGCGTAGCCAAATGAAGTGGACAAAAAGATGGGCCTGTTGTGACTACTGCTCTGCAGGACAGTGGTAGGGACCTCGTGAACGGACGAGATGCTGATGCTCCTGCGTCGGACGATCGGCTCGTAGCCGAGCTGTGGGCGGTGGGCGTTCCGTTCGTGGGTGGAGCGATGGAGACGGGCCCGGAGCCTCTGCTACCCGCCGGGCTACTATCTGGGTTGGCAAGCAGCCCCGACGCCCGTGTCCAACTGGGCCTGATCCCGCTCTTGCTTCGGCGTCCCGAAAGGGGAGTTGCGCTGCAAGAGGCAGCCGTGAGCCTTGGCGGACAGGCTCGGATCCGGCTGATGTGCTATGCCACCGCCGCTGCCCTGTTGCAGGTGGAACATTGGGAAAGGCTGCTTCTCGCGACCCATGCCACGGAGCCACTCGCCGACTTCTTCTCGAGTGATCTCGACCTGGCGCCAGATAACGATCCGGATCGCCGATTGGATGCCCTTGCCTCGAGGCAGGCGGCGTTGAGCGGCCGCGACCTGAACTGGCGCGGCACGTACGAATCCGCCGCTGAGCGCTTGTTGACGCGCCTGAAGCGGGAAGCGGCATGGACGGCCTGACTGCTGATGATGTCCGAACGCTCTTTGAGCGTTTCGGGGAGCGCTGGCAGGGACCGCTCGTCGTGGATTTGATCGGAGGGAGCGCATTGGCTTTTCTCGGTAGCAGCCGGTCAACTCTGGACATTGACTAGATTGGGTCTGACGTAGATTCCGAAGGGTGGCAGGTGGCGCTTGGGGCGCTTGCGGCCGAGATGCGAATGGAAATCGAGCCTGTGCCGCTGGGTGAGATGGTTCCGATACCTGAGGGCGCGGTCCAGAGATCCCGGGTCATCGGCCAGTTCGGGGGAATCACTCTGCGTGTTTTTGACCCATTTACGATTGCTCTGAGCAAACTGGATCGGGGCACCAACACGGATATCGAGGACGTTGTATTCCTGTTGCGGCGGAGTTTCATCAATGCAGACGAGCTGGCGGAAATTGTAGAGCAGACGCTGCCGAACGCAGCCCGATACGACATCCGGCCCGCCGATCTGCGCCGTAACTTTGCGACGTTGATGCGGCTCTGGGAGGAATTGAATTAGCGCGTGAGGATCGCGCGACTCTTGGCGGCCTGGGCTATATCGGCCTGCATTTGCGCTTCGGGATCCGGCCAGTGGGCAAACCGCGACGACTAGTGCCACTCGACCGTCCGGATCGCATGTCGAGAGGATTCTAAGCTGACGCAACGATACTTATTTGGAGAGAATTTCTCATGAGGTTGCTCGGTCCCCAACGGCAGCCTATTGCGCATTGAGACCAAATCCTCTGACCCCAACTCGAAACGGCGTCGAGTTCACTAGCCGATTGCGCGCAACGATTCGAAGGGCAGTGGTAGAGAGCCCGCGAACGTGTTAACGACAATCGACAGGGGGCGCACGGTATCGCGGATTGAGCAGATTCCGGCTGGATGCGGGCGCATCCGGCCGATTCGTGTTACAACTGACGGCATGAAAATCGGGCTTGGACTCTACGGCAACATGCTGACCGCCGACAATTTTCGCTTTGCGAAGCAGGCGGGAGCCAGCCACATCGTCGCCCACATCGTCGGCAACTTCAACAAGAACCGCGCCACGACCACCTCTGGCGACAACCGGCAAGGATTCGGGGTGAGCGACCCCGAGGAACACATCTGGACCTACGAGGGGATGCGCGACCTGCGCGCGGCGATCAACGCCGAGGGACTCGAGCTCGAGGCGATCGAGAACTTCGAGCCCGCCCACTGGAGCGACGTGCTGCTCGACGGCCCGAATCGGGCCGCTCAGATGGAGCACTGCAAGCGCATCATCCGCGACGCCGGCCGGGCCGGCATCCGCGTGTTTGGCTACAACTTCAGCATCGCCAGCGTGTGGGGGCGCGAAACCCAGCCCATGGCCCGCGGCGGCGCCCCGTCGGTGGGCTATCACAACCCCGAGCAGCCGCCGATCCCGAACGGGATGGTCTGGAACATGGTCTATGACCAGGCCCGGTTTGATCCGACCGGGGCCGGGGGCGTGATCGCGCCGTTTTCGCACGAGGCGTTGTGGGAGCGCTTCGAGCGCTTCCTGCGCGAACTCACGCCGGTGGCTGAGGAGGCCAACGTGCGCCTGGCCCTCCACCCCGATGACCCGCCCCTGCCGACGCTGCGCGGCACGCCCCGGCTGATCTACAACGCGAATCTGTACCAGCGCGCGCTGGACCTCGTGCCGAGCCCGATGAACACCCTCGAATTCTGCATCGGCACGCTGGCCGAGATGAACGACGACAACGACATCTATGAGGTCATCGACCGTTACAGCAAGACCGGGCGGATCGCGTATGTCCACTTCCGGAATGTGCGCGGCAAAGTCCCTTACTACGACGAGATGTTCGTCGATGACGGCGACGTCGACATGGTCCGCGCGATGGAAATCCTGTTCAAGAACGGTTATGACGGGGTCGTCATTCCGGATCACACCCCGGCCATGAGCTGCGCCGCGCCGTGGCACGCCGGCATGGCTTACGCGTTGGGCTGGATGCGCGGCGTGATCGGGATGATTCAGCGGAAAGGTTGAGGCGCTATTAGCTATTAGCTGCTAGCTATTAGCTGTTAGCCTTTAGCCGTTAGCCCGCCTCACTTGGCTAAAAGCTAAAGGCTAAAGGCTTAGCGCACCACCACCTCGCCAAACATGCTGTTGTGGCGGCGGCAGAAGTAGGCGTAGGTTCCGGGCTTGGTAAACGTATAACTGAACGTCTTTCCGCGGAGAAAGAAACCGCTATCGAATACCCCGTCCGGCGCGTCCGGCTTCCCGCTCGTGACGCTGTGTTCGATGAAGTCGTTGTTCGTCCAGACCACCGTCGTGCCCACCGCGACCTCAATTGTGCCGGGCTGGAAGGAAAACAGCGTGATATTGGCTTGAACGACCGCGCCAGGGGCGGGGGGCTTTGGCACAGTCGTGGCCGCCGCCGTCGCCGTGGGTGAAGGTCGGGTCGGCGTTGGCGCCACGGGCTGCGCCGTCGCTGTCGCCGGGGGCATCGCGGTGTGGTCCATGGCCGGCATCGGCGTCGCCGTCGGCGGGGGCTTCGTCGCCACGACTGTGGGCGCCAACGTCGGGGGCGCCACGGTCGGCGGTACCGCCGTGGGCTGGGGCGGAAGGGTCGGAACGGGCGTCGGCGCGATTGTCGGCGTCGCAGGCTGGGCGGCTCCGCAAGCGCTCAAACACAGCGCGCCGAAGACCGCCAGCGCCCGCGCGCGCCACATCAGGTTTGCTTTCATTTTGACTCCTAAAGAACGGACTCCACGCGGCGGGCCGTGGAGTCCTTGATTGAGATCTGTGGTCGCGTCGCTCAGTTCCGGCGCTTGGCTTTCGCCAGAACCGCGGAACCTGCCGTGAGCGCGAGGCCAAGGCCGACCAGCGCCGCGATCGCCATCGGCAGCGTGTTGGGCATCTCGGTCTCATGATTGCTGCCGCCAGTGACGGGCAGGAGCGCGGCCGGCGCGGCCGGCGCGCCGAACTTGGCCGGGAACTGTTTGACGATGGCGCCGGCGACCGGGTCCGCAATCGTCTGCATGTGGCTGAAGGCCATCCGCAACTGGTCATACACGGCCTGTTGGTCGCCCTTCTTCTGGGCGTCGACGACATCTTTCAGGCCGAGGATGTGGGCCTTGACCAGGCCGGCTACGGCGTCGACGGGCAGGCCGGTCGCGCCGCCGAGGAACGCGCCAAAGTCCTGGGTGTAGCCGAGCAAGTCCTGTACGGCCTTGTCGCTCTTGACCTTGTCGTCTGTAGCCAGGCCGACGGTGTAGTCCACCACGAAACCGATGTGCTTGCGCCACAGCGGCAGGAAGGCCTTCTCGGCATCCGCGCCATACACGCTGCCGATCGCCTTGCTGAGATCGACGCTGTTCATGTCCAGGCTGTCCGCGGCGGCCTTGAACTCGGCGTCGCGCTTGCCCAGCGCCGCGCCCGTGGCGCGGGCGGCCACATAGGTGTGCTCGGCCATGAGCTGGTTCAGGGCGACCCGCAGGTTGGTCGCGGCGTCATCGGCCTTACCCGGAAACTTGTCCGGCATCTGTTTGGCGATCGCCATCGCGAGCGGCTTGGCGACCATGTCCATGTGCTTGTAGGCCTCGCGCTGTTTGGCAAAGGCCAGCACCGGATCGCCGGCCGCCTGGGCGTCGATGACGTCCTTGAGGGTCAGGATGTGCATCTTGGTAAGTTCAGCCACGGCGTCGACCGGCAGCCCGGTCGCTCCGCCGAGGAATGCGCCGAAATCCTTGGTGTAGCCGAGCAGATCCTGAACGGCCTTGTCGGACTTGGTCTTGTCTTTGGCGGCGAGGCCGGTCGTGTAATCGACGACGAAACCGATGTGCTTGCGCCACAGCGGCAGGAAGGCGTCTTCGGCGCCCTTTCCATACACGAGGCCGATGGCCTTGCTCACGTCCACGCTGTTGGCATCCAGGGAATTGGCGACCGCCTTGAACTGCGCGTCGCGTCCGCCGAGGGCGGCCCCAGTGGCGCTCGCGGCGAGCAGGACGTGCTCGCTGAGCAACTGATTCAGGGTGACGCGCAAGTCGCCCGCCGATTTGGGGGCGGCCGCGAAGCCGCCATTGTGGGCGAAGGCTGAGCTGACGGGCAGGGCGGCGGTGGAGGCGATGAGCCCGGCCGCAGCGAGGGAAAGAAGTTTGGTTTTCATGTGTAGTCCTCTTTTTGTGAATGATTCGGCAAATGCCGCTTGACTACACAACGCGCCGTACGCGAGGATTGGATCAACTGCCAGGAATATTCGTGCGTGTTTTGGCAGGTCGGCGTTCCGAGCGTTGGTATTGCTATCGGGTCAGCGCTCCGAGCGCCTGACGGGGATACGCCACAACGGGCGTACAACAAGCCCTCGGAGCGCCCCCTTGAGTCTCGTGGCGCGATCGAGGCCTATGAGCGCTCGGAGCGCTTGTTCTACAACCGAAAAAGCTCAGGCAGATAGGCGCTCCGAGCACTTGCGGAAGACTCTTGTGAGATCGCCGCGCGGTTGTGCGGCTGTCGTATTAACGGGACTGAGGCTGGAAATCAGCTCTTGGCGATCAGGACGATGGGGCCGGTCGGGGCGGCGCTGCCGCCAGCGGGCTCAATGCTGATCGCAAAGTTGATGAAGCGCGCAAACTCTTGCGTGGCGGCAATCGGCAGGCCGGCGTTTGCATCGGCAAAGGTGATGCTTGGCAGAGGCTTGCCGCTCGCGTCAAAGAGCCAGAGTTGGTAAGTCTGATTGGCCGGCAGCGCCGGCAGCCCGCGGGCCTGAAACACGGCCTCGGTCGCGCCGAGGCGGTAGGCGACCCGGGCGGTGGCGCCGCCTTGACCGGTCAGATTCACCGCCTGCGCGTCGGGGGCGCTGAGGGCGGCGATGATGCGTTGTTGCGTTTGCGCCTGGGCGACCGCGGAATCCCGCTCTTTGGCGAGTTGGGCGATCTGTGTTTGGGCAGCGCGCGAGGTGGCTTCGACTTGAGCGAGCCGTCCAGCCGCGCTCTGACTGCTGACAAGCGCCGCACCCGCGATCACGATGGCCAGGGCGGCAAAGGCCGCGGTGGCGTAGCGCGGAAGCGCGATCCGGGCGTTGAGCCAATCCGCAATCCTCCGGCTCAGCGACACGGCGGGCTGAGCAATGGGCACGGGCCGTGGGGCGGCCTGGACCGGCCTCGCAACCGGCGCCCGGGCGGCCATCGCGGCCGCCATGACACTGGCTTTCAAAGCCGGGCGGGGCGGCGCAGGGGGCAGCGCGCCCAGTAGCGCCGAAGAAATCGCGCCCATCTGGCGCGCCTCGGCCATCAGATCGGGATAGGCCGCCAGAGAGACGAGGATCGCCCCGCGCTCGGAGGCATCCAGCGCGCCCAGCGCCAGCGCGGGCAGCGCGGCTCTTACTTCGTCTCGCGATTGCGGTGTCATAGTCGTGTCATGCACCTGTACTCATTAACGCGGGACCGCGTTCATTTGGATCATCCATCAGCGCGCGCAAACGCTCCATGCCCAGCCGGATACGGCCCTTGACCGTGCCCAGCGGCACACCGAGATACGCGCTGATCTCGCTCTGGCTGAGGCCGCGATAAAACGCCAGGGTGATCGTATCGCGCTGATCGGGCGGCAGTTGATCGACGCTGAACTGCAGGTCTCGCCAGCGCGCCTCGGTCTCGGCGCGCGTATCCATCAGGTCGATCGGATTGTCATCGTCGTCAAGGGTCAGACTGTCGCCGAGGGTGACGCCCGCGCGCGAGCGCTCACGCCGAAGTTTGTCCAATGCGCAGCGGCGGGCCAGGGTCAGCAGCCACGGGACAAAGCGACCATCGTCGAAGCGATAGCTTTCGGGCTTGGTCCAGACTTTCACGAACACGTCCTGGAGCGCTTCATCGGCCAGTTGGCCCTCGCCGCACACGGCCCGGCAGACCGCGTTGACCCGCGCCGCATACGCGTCATACAGCGCTTCCAACGCGGAAGCGTCTCCTGACGCCATTCGGCGCAGGAGACTCAGCGGCGAGGGCAGGGCGATGTCGGGATCCAAGGGTGTGGAATTATAGAACCGCGAGCCATTAGCCATTAGCCATTAGCTCTTAGCCGTTGGCAAATGATGATTGGCTGTCACTACGGCTAAAGGCTAAAGGCTAAAGGCTAAAGGCTAATGGCTAAAGGCTAATGGCTAAAGGCTAAAGGCTAAAGGCTAAAGGCTAAAAGCTAATGGCTAAAGGCTAATGGCTAATGGCTAATGGCTAAAGGCTAATGGCTAATGGCTAAAGGCTAATGGCTAGATCCGCTGCCTCACCCCCAGCAAGTTGAGCCGATGCCGGTGAATCTTGAGCCGGGCCAGAAAATCGACGGGGTCGCGGCGCGCCTTCGGTGTCCAGACCGCCTCGGCAAACGCGCACATCCGCGGGTAGAGCATGTACTCGGCATGCTCGGGGGTGGGGACGTATTCGGTCCACAACTGGCATTGCGCGCCGAGAACGCGCTCAACCGATGCCGCGGGAAGTTTGGCCGGGATCGGCTCGTAGCCGGCAACCTTCTCCAGCGGCGTGTTCTGGCCGATGGCGAGAGGTTCGCTGGCCCGGTCTTCGCTCTGGTAGTAGTCGAAATAGGTCGAGTCGAAAGGCGCCATGATCACATTGTGGCCGGCGGCGGCGGCGGTGATCCCACCCTGCTCGCCACGCCAGGACATGACGACGGCGTTCTGGGCCAGCCCGCCCTCGATGATCTCGTCCCAGCCGACCAGCACCCGCCCGCGCTCGGTCAGCCAGGCGGCCATCCGCTTCATGAACCAGGCTTGCAACTCGGCTTCGTCCGTCATGCCTTCCGCGCGCATGAACGCCTGCATCCGGGGCGACTCGCGCCATTCGTCGCGCGGGCACTCGTCGCCGCCCAGATGGATGAACTTCGAGGGGAAAAGCTCGAGCACTTCCGCCAGCACGTCCTGGGCGAAGGTGACCGTCTCGTCACTGATGTTGAGGACTCGCTTCGATATCCCCCACTGGCGCCAGACCTCGGTCGGGGCATCGGTGTTTCCGAGCTGTGGATACGCGGCGATGGCGGCCATCATGTGGCCGGGCATGTCGATCTCGGGCATGACGGTGATGTGGCGGGCTGCAGCGTGGGCGACGATCTCGCGCACCTCGGCCTGGGTGTAGAAACCGCCGTGCGGGACGCCGTCAAACCGATTGCGCTTGTCGTATTCGTGGCCCAACCGTGATTCGGTCCGCCATGCCCCGACCTCGGTCAGGCGCGGGTACTTGCGGATCTCGAGCCGCCAGCCCTGGTCCTCGGTCAGGTGCCAGTGAAAGACGTTCATCTTGTGGAACGCCAGCAGGTCGAGGTGCTTCTTGATGAACGAGAGGGGCATGAAGTGGCGGCCGACGTCGATGTGCGAGCCGCGCCAGCCAAAGCGGGGGGCGTCGGCGATGCGGACGCCGGGGATGGCCCAATCGACCATCGCGAGAGGCTGCCCGGTCAAAATGGCGGCGGGCAGGAGCTGGCGGAGGGTTTGGGCGGCGTAAAACGCCCCGGCCCTGCCGCCGGCCCGGATTCGGACTGCATCGGCGGTCGTCTCGAGGGTGTAGGCCTCAGTCCCAAGCTCCGCCGACAGGCTGAGTTCGATGTGGTCGCGTTCGGGCGATATGGCGACGACCGGCAGAGCGAAGCCGGTGGCGGGGCGGAGATATCCGGCCAGCATTTCGGCTTCATCGCGCAGCTCCGGCGGGCAGGCGATGACGGTGCGGGTGGCGAGTTTGAAATCGGAGCCGCGCGGCTCCTGGGAGGCGGGGTTGGGGATGACAGGCATGGCGGAAAGGAACTATAGCGGACATCGGTACTCCGACGCCCCCTTGCGCAAAATCCGAAAACGCGCATAATATCCAAAACGTTTTGGGCCGCAGCCCATCCAAATCGTTTTGACCATTCACTAAAGGAGTCCCGAGATGAACCCGAAAATCGCCAAGATGCTGAGTGTGAGCGGAGTTCTGAGCCTTGCGCTGGCCGCATGCGCCCAGGCGGCCGCCCCGACCGCTGTTCCCGCCAAACCCGCCGAACCGGCCAAGCCGGCCGCCACTACGGCTCCCGCCGCGCCCGCCGGAAAGGTGTTCTTCTACAGCACACAGGGCAACACCGTCAATGAAGCGGAAGCCCTCCGCAAGCAGGTGCTGAACGCCTACAAGGGTGAAGTCGAACTCGTCACCGAGGCCTCCGGCCCATTCCTCGACAAGATCGCCGCGGAAGCCAAGGCTGGCAAGGGTACCGTTGACGTCGCCGCCGGCCTCGTGGGCGATATCTCGCCCCTCGTCGGCCAGATCAAAGACCTGACCGCCCTCAAGGCCAAGCTCGGGGATCGCGGCATTCCCGCCGCGTTCTGGGAGGTCAGCAAGCTCGGCACCGACAAGACCCAGATGATCCCGTGGATGCAGGCGACCCTGATCATGGGCGTGAACAAGAAGGCGCTCAAGTACCTGCCCTCCGGCGCCGATATCAATAACCTGACCTATGACCAGCTGCTGGCGTGGGGCAAGGCGATGAAGGACGGCGAGAAGGAAGCCAAAATCGGTTTCGCGGCCGGCAACAACGGCCTGATCCACCGCTTCCTCCAGGGTTACCTCGTGCCAGCTTTCAGCGGCGGCACCGCCGCCACCTATGGCACCGCCGACGCGGCGACCGGCTGGAAGTATCTGGTCGATCTGTGGCAGTATGTCAATCCGCAGAGCACCACCTACAACTTCATGCAGGAGCAGCTCCTGAGCGGCGAAGTGTGGGTGACCATCGATCACGTGGCGCGCCTGAAGGATGCCTTCGCCAACAAGCCGGATGACTTTGTCGCCGCCCCCGCGCCGATCGGACCCAAGGGCCGGGCCTATATGGTCATCCTGGCCGGTCTGGCGATCCCGAACACGGCCCCCAACACCGCGGGCGCTGAGTCGCTGGTCGACTTCATGACCACCGCCTCGACCCAGGCCGCGAACCTCGCCGCCATCGGCTTCTACCCGGTCAGCGGTGGCGACCTGCCCGCCAATGCGCCCGCCTGGCAGAAGCTCATGGGCGCCGCGGTCAAGGCCCAGGCCGCCGATCCCAAGGCCCTGTCCGTGCTCATTCCGCAAGGTCTGGGCGCCAAGGGAGGCGACTTCAACAAGGTCTACCGCGACACGTTCACCGAGATCGTGCTGAACAAGGCCGACATCGCCGGCACCCTCGCCAAGCAGAAGGTCATTCTGCAGGGCGTGATGACCGACGTAAAGGCCCCGTGCTGGGCGCCCGATCCGGTCAAGGCCGGCGAGCCCTGCGTGATCAAATAAGAATGTAGACGTCAGAAACCAGAATGCAGAATGAATTTCTTCTGCATTCTGCATTCTGCATTCTGAATTCCCATGACGAGCCGCCGCTCGCTCCTCACCCCCTACCTGCTGGTGGCGCCTGCGCTGGTGTTCATGGCCATCTTCTTCGCCTACCCAATGGTCGAGGCGTTTGGGCTGGCCTTCCGCGACAATGACACCGGGGCGCTGACGCTGAGCTATTTCCAGAAGATGGTGACCGACGTTCAGTTTCAGCCGGCGCTCACCACCACGCTGCTTCTGATCATCATTCTGATCCCAATCCAGTTTGCGGTCGCCCTGGCCATGGCCCTGCTGGTCAACGCCAAACTCAAGGGGGCCAGCCTCTTTCTCTACATCTACGCCATCCCGTTGGCCGTGAGCGAGCTGGCGGCCGGCATCGTCTGGTTCAACATCTTCACCAATAACGGCTTTCTCAACAGCCTGCTCGTCCAGTTTGGGCTGATCGAACGTCCGTTCCTGTTTCTGAGCTATCAGAATCAGGGCTGGTTGATCATTGCCGTTGTGCTGGCCGAGGCCTGGCGGGCAACCAGCATCATCATGGTCATCCTGGTCTCGGGGCTGCAGTCCATCCCCAGCGACTATCTGGAGGCGGCCGAGGTGTTTGGCGCGGACCAGTTCCGCAAGATCACCAAGGTGATTCTGCCGCTGCTGCGCCCGAGCTTGCAGGTCGCGCTGATTCTGCGCACGATCCTGGCCTTCCAGGTCTTCGGCGTGGCCCTGGCGGTCGCCGGAAGCGGGATGAGCCTACTGGCCGGGGAAGCCTACAAGTGGTATTACAGCATCCGTAATCCAAACGTCGCGGCGGCCTACGCCAGCGTGATCCTGATCCTGTCGATCGCGACGACGGTGGTGTTTCTGGTTGGCTTGCGCTCCCGGAACGGGGAGGCGTTGTGAAGGGATTCAAACTCAGCCGCGCGCTCACCTACGCCGGGGCTGTGCTTATGGCGCTGTGGATCCTGATTCCGATCTGGCTCATCGCCGTGTCGGCCTTCAGCACCCGCCAGGGAATCTTCGACTTCCCCAAAGCACTCCTGCCCAACCCCTTCAGCGCGGATACGATGGCGTTCTTCCTGGGCGCGACGAACGTGCTGCCCAGCGCCGGCCGCAGCGTGGTGGTGGCCATCATCACGATCGTGATCTCAACCTTGATCGGCTCGCCGGCCGGCTACGCACTGGCTCGTTTCAACTTCCGCGGGCGGGATGTCTTCCGCCTGGCCATCGTCAGCACGCGCGCCTT